>NZ_JAKREY010000013.1:0-111253 GCF_022348265.1 Alteromonas sp. Cnat3-28 | reverse complement strand
TCCCAGGAATCGTTTTAAGAAGCTGGCCTATCGGGTTTGTTTCAACCAATTGCTTCAACTTTTTATCCTGTCTATCGATGTTTTCATTGAGAAACAGATAGTACTCGTGAAGCTCCATCAGCTCTTGCATAAGTAACCCTGGTATTGTCTGTTTTTGCTGAGCAAGCCAGTTAAACAGTTGCTTCATCACGCTATGGCCTGTAGGCAGCGCAACACCAAACTCCAGAAGTAATGCGCCTATGCGGGACATACACGCTGTTCGGTCTTTAATGTAACCGTGCCTAGCTTTATGAATAGCGGAAATAACTTGGGCTTCTTCTGACTTTACGCTGACAAAGCGCATATTGGGTCTTGTCGACGCTTCGCATATAGCTTCTGCATCTATGAAATCATTCTTGTTGCTTTTAACGAAGGGCTTTACATATTGCGGAGGAATAAGCCTGACTGTATGCCCTATCGACTCACACTGCCTGCCAAGCCAGTGTGCACCGCCACAAGCCTCGAATGCAATCGTGCATGGCGTTAACTGATGAAGAAAATGAATGAGTGCCGAACGGGAAAATTTTTTGCGAATGATTTGGTTATCTGAATAATCCCGGCCTATCACATGAAAAGATGATTTGCCTAAATCGATTCCAAGAACTTTAATAGTAGACATGATGGTTCGCCTCTTTGATTGCCTAACTCTAAGACTAGCTTAGAGGTGAGGCGGACCATCTAATTAAGCCACCTTGCGGTGGCTTTAGTAAACAGTGCTAATTTCTACAATAGAAATTACACGTTAAAGCGGAAGTGAATAACGTCACCGTCTTTAACAATATAGTCTTTACCTTCTAAACGCCATTTGCCTGCGTCTTTCGCACCTTGCTCGCCATTGAACTCAACGAAGTGCTCGTAGCCTACGATTTCAGCGCGAATAAAGCCTTTTTCGAAGTCGGTGTGAATTTTACCTGCCGCTTGTGGTGCAGTTGAGCCTTCAGGGAAGGTCCACGCACGTACTTCTTTTACGCCTGCAGTAAAATAGGTTTGTAGTGTAAGAAGACTGTAACCCGCACGAATTACGCGGTTAAGACCTGGTTCTTCTAGACCCATGTCTTGCATAAACTCTTCGCGTTCGTCGTCTTCAAGCTCAGCAATATCAGACTCGATTGCCGCGCACACTGCAACTACAGTGGCATTTTCGCCTGCTGCAATTTCTTTAACCTGATCAAGGTACGGGTTGTTTTCAAAACCGTCTTCATTCACGTTTGCAATGTACATGGTTGGCTTAAGGGTAAGCATGTTCATGTAGCTGATTGCCGCAAGCTCTTCTTTAGTCAGCTCAAGTGAACGCAGTAACAAGCCTTCGTCTAGGTGCGGCTTAATTTTCTCAAGCACTTTCATTTCGTACTTAGCTTCAGCATCGCCACCTTTTGCGCGCTTAGCAACACGGTGAAGTGCTTTTTCTGTTGTTTCTAAGTCGGCAAGTGCAAGCTCGGTGTTGATAACATCGATATCGTCTTTAGGGCTAACGCGACCTGCAACGTGAACAATGTTCTCATCATCAAAACAGCGTACTACGTGACCAATAGCGTCAGTCTCACGGATGTTAGCAAGGAATTTGTTTCCTAAACCTTCACCTTTAGAAGCACCTTCAACCAAGCCAGCAATATCTACGAATTCCATGGTAGTAGGAATAATGCGCTGAGGTTTTACGATTTCAGCCAACTTGTCCAAACGAAGATCTGGCACAGGAACAACACCTGTGTTTGGCTCGATAGTACAAAACGGGAAGTTTGCCGCTTCAATACCTGCTTTAGTTAATGCATTGAAAAGTGTTGATTTACCTACGTTTGGTAGGCCAACAATACCGCATTTAAAACCCATGGTATGGATCCTTAGTTTGGAAAAGTGATAACTGGCTAGGTTTACCCTTTGTGCGAGTGTAACCTGTTTTGTGCTTGCTTAAGGTCTTCTTTCAGCAAAATTTCTGTACAGCGTACCGCTTCATCGATGGCACTTTCAATGGCTGCTTTTTCTTCTGCTGGTGGTTTTCCAAGAACATGGCCGGTAACGCGGCTTTTATGACCTGGATGACCAATACCTATGCGCAAACGCAAAAAATTCTTGTTGTTACCCATTTTAGCCACAATGTCACGTACGCCATTTTGACTAGAGCTTCCGCCCACTTTGTATTTTGCAACACCTGGGGGTAAATCTAACTCGTCAAACGCTACTAATATTTGTTCTGGTTCTATGCGGTAAAAGTTAGCCAGTGCTGCTACGGCTTGTCCACTTTTATTCATAAAGGTAGTGGGGTAGAGCAAACGGATATCTTTGCCTGCAACTGTAATGCGAGCAGTTTTACCGAAGAATTTGGTTTCTGGTTTTAGCGGGGCGTTGTAGGTGTCGGCTAGTTGGTTGAGAAACCATTCACCGGCATTGTGTCGGGTATTTTCATATTCGGGGCCTGGATTACCCAGACCCACGATAAGGCGGATATCAGCCAAGAGGATTATTCCTCAGAAGCTGCTTCTTCGCCGTCTTCTTCTGCGTCAGCCGCTTTAGGAGCAGGCTTAACAGTTACAACCGCTAGGTCGTGAGCTTCGTCGTTCTTCGCAAGTTCTACTGAAGAAACGCCAGCTGGAAGAGTTAGGTCAGAAAGGTGTAGCGTTTGACCCATTTCAACACCAGCCATATCTACTTCGATGAACTCAGGAAGGTTCTTAGGTAGACAAGTAACTTCGATTTCAGTTACGTGGTGCTCAGCAATACCGCCAGCTTTAACAGCTGCAGATTTTTCTTCATTTACGAAGTGAAGTGGTACGTTAGTGTGAACGTCTTGACCAGCGATTACACGTTGGAAGTCAATGTGTGTGATCTTTGGCTTGAACGGGTGACGTTGCATATCTTTAACTAGAACTTCAACAACTTTACCGTCAAGGTTAATCTCAAGAACGTGAGAATAAAACGCTTCAAAGTCAGCAGAGTTGTTTACTTTGTTATGATCTAGTGTGATAGAAACTGGCGCTTCTTCACCACCGTAGATGATACCAGGTAGCTTGTCTTCGCGACGTAGGCGGCGGCTCGCACCTTTCCCTAGGTCTGTACGAACAGAAGCGTCTAGTTTGAAATTTGCTTCAGACATTGTCTGTCTCCAAAAATATAAGTCTAATGATGTGGATTTTTGCGACCAAAACCCACGGTAAAATGATGTGAATTACGTTTAAAAATAACTTTTTATGCGCAATAAAACACCAGCCCAAAATTCAAGGGCGGCGAATTCTAACACCACCTACCAAAACATACAATTACAAAGGCAGATAAAATATCCAACCAAGCTAATGCAAGTATTTGCGTTACTCACAATAAAAGAAGCGCACCTTGGCGCGCTTCTATCATATTTATAGAAAAAGCACTTTGCTAAGACTAACTTGACCGTTAATGTCTCTTTCCTATGGCTTCACAAGGTCAACAGGCCTTGGGAACATAGCAACTTTTTACACAAGCGTTTACTTCGTCAGCACCACTCTGTAATGGGCTTTACCTTCTCTTAATCGCGCAATTGCCTCATTTACGTTATCAAACTTGAAGGTTTCGGTCACAGGTTCAATATTGTGGTGTGCAGCGAAATCTAGCATGGTTTTAATGGTCGCTGGGCTTCCCACTGGTGAACCTGACACACTTTTCTGACCACCAATTAAGTTAAACGCACCAATATCTAGAGGTTCAAGGGTGGCGCCTACAAAGTGAAGGCGGCCTTTCGGTGCCAATGTAGATAGGTACAAATTCCAGTCTAGCTTTACATTTACGGTTGAAATAATTAAGTCAAACCGACCGCGCGCTTTTTTAATTTCATCTTCATCACGGCTATTAATTGTATCTGATGCACCTAGCTCTAGCGCTTCCTTCTTTTTAGATTCGCTTGAAGTGAACGCGACTACCTTACATCCCCACGCATTTAAAAACTGCAGGGCAAGATGACCTAGGCCGCCAATACCAACTACACCCACTTCACTGGTAGGACTAATACCAAACTGGACTAATGGGTTGAAGACGGTAATACCTCCGCAAAAAAGAGGGCCTGCCTTTGTACTATCGATAGCATCGGGAAGGGGAATAACGGCACGTGCTTGGGCGCGCACTTTATCTGCAAATCCACCGTGACGACCACCTATGGTCATCGTAGCATCGGCACACAGGTTATGATCGCCTTCTTCGCAGGTTCTACAACTATTGCAGTAGCCTGAATGCCAGCCTAAACCGACACGCTGTCCCACCTTAAGTGACGTTACATGTTCACCTATTTGGCTAATTGTGCCGACAACTTCGTGACCAGGTACAAAGGGATATTCTGTCATGCCCCATTCATTATCGAGCATGCTTAGGTCGCTGTGGCAGATACCACAGCTTTCAACGTCTATTTCAACATCATGTGAACCAAGCTTACCGGGGTCGTATTGAAACTTTTCTAGTTTTCCACCCGCTTCTTTAGCGGCATATGCATTTATCATCAATAACCGTCCTTTTAAGTGTTGCTACGCAACATTCACGCGTAAGCAAAAATTCTATAATTGCTAAATCGCTAGCTTCATTACCTTTATAAGTAATTTGCTACACGCATAGCTACATTCACGATCATTGTGTTTGCAGGTTATCAATGACTTTACTGGTATCGAGTACTTTAACGCTTGATACTTGAAGTACCGTACCGAATTGCGTAAAGGTCATCATATCAGGTTTAGGCGTACCTTTAACTTCCACAACAAGGCCGTTCTTTTGATAAGTTTCATCTAAACCATGTAGCGTATAGCGATCGCCGTTTTCAGCAATAAAAGCATAAAAACCGCCTTCGAGATCTTTATAAATAATACTGCCCTTCATGGTGACTTCACCTTTTGCATTATCTTCTACGGCTTCAGCCTGAGTAACTGGTTCGGCTACCAGTTCCTTGGGCATAGAACTCTTATCATTAGCTTGAACTGTGGAAGATTTGTCTTTCATTTCAGTTCCTTGTTTCTCAAGATCTGCTTGTTTCACTGAGTCGTCATCTCCAGAGCAGCCCGCTGTATTTAAAAGGGCAGCAATTACTGCAACAAGGCATAGTGTTTTTGTTTTCATTTTATGTCCTTAATATTAGTTTTAACGCACAACAATTCTTAACGTTAAACCTAAAATTGATGAAAAGAAAGTCACATTAACGAGTCGGAAAACGGCAATAAAGTATATTTAAGGCGTAAACGGAATGTGTTTGGCTTGATGTACTGTTCTTATTCTTAAGGCGATGTTCGCTTTCAAAGAAAAAAGAAAGGTAAAAAAAAGAGCCGGCGCCACTTACATGGGCCAGCTCTTTGGTAGGAGTAACAATATTTAAATTTTAGTATTCAAACATTGCTGAAATAGACTCTTCGTTGCTGATACGACGAATAGTTTCTGCAAGCATCTCAGATAAAGTAAGCTGTTTTACTTTTCCAATTTGCTTCATCTCTGCACTTAATGGGATAGAGTCGGTAACGATAATTTCGTCAATAACAGACTCTTTAAGATTGTTTGCAGCGTTACCTGAAAAGATAGCGTGAGTTGCGTAAGCATAAACACGACGCGCACCATGTGCTTTAAGTGCTTCAGCTGCTTTTGCAAGCGTACCGCCTGTATCAATCATGTCATCGACAATGATGCAGTCTCTGTCTTTTACGTCACCAATGATGTTCATTACCTGAGCCACGTTCGCTTTAGGGCGACGCTTATCGATAATGGCAAGGTCGGTGTCGTTAAGTAGTTTCGCAGTAGCACGTGCACGTACAACACCGCCAATGTCAGGAGAAACGACTACAGGGTCGGCAAAATCACGTCTTACCATGTCAGCAAGAAGGATAGGAGTACCGAATGCGTTATCCACCGGAACATCAAAGAAACCTTGAATCTGTTCGGCGTGTAGGTCGATAGTAAGTACGCGGTCAACACCAACGTTAGACAGGAAGTCAGCCACTACTTTCGCAGTAATTGGCACCCTAGCTGAACGAACACGACGGTCTTGGCGTGCATAACCAAAGTAAGGAATTACTGCTGTAATACGACCAGCTGATGCGCGACGTAGTGCGTCGATCATCACAATAAGTTCCATAAGGTTATCGTTAGTAGGCGCACACGTAGACTGGATAATAAAAACGTCCGAGCCACGGACGTTTTCATGAATTTCTACGCTGATTTCACCGTCACTGAAACGGCCAACTTTGGCATTTCCAAGTTTGGTGTAGAGGCGATCGGCAACTTTCTGGGCAAGTTCTGGTACGGCATTACCTGCAAAGAGCTTCATATCTGGCACAAGTGGTTCCTCAGTGCGTTGATAAAAGAGGTTTGGCTGGGGTAGCAGGACTCGAACCTACGAATGGCGGGATCAAAACCCGCTGCCTTACCAACTTGGCTATACCCCAATTTTTAAGTTCTTGTCCGATGTGGCGTACACGCTATCTTTGTTGTTCTAATTTGTCTAATAGTGGTGAGCGATTCACACCTTTTGCGACAAAACTCTGCCAAGCTTCAGGCATTTGAGCCCTAACTTGTTCGGCTAAAGTGTAGTCAGAAAAAGTGGCAAACACGCATGCACCTGTGCCCGTCATTCGCGACGGTGCGTAGTGTACCAACCACTGTAATAATTTTGCAACTTCAGGATAGCGATTCGCGACTAATTGCTGACAATCATTCCAAGTTTTTTCAAATTTATAGTCTTCCCAAAGTATCGCTGGTGTATTTCTGGGCAAATCGGGCGAGGTGAACACTTCGGCTGTGCTGACATGAACATTTGGGTTCGCTACAAGAAAATACTGTTCTTTTTGGGGAGCTGGCGTTATGTCTTCTCCAACGCCTCCTGCAAATGCCGTTAGACCTCGCACAAAAATAGGTACGTCAGCGCCTAAAGCTAGCCCGAGCTCAGCCAGTTCATCTTCACTTAGCCCTGTGTTCCAAAGGTGATTAAGCGCCACTAACGTGGTTGCTGCATTCGATGATCCCCCGCCAATGCCGCCACCCATAGGAAGGCGCTTGTCTACCGAAATAACGGCACCTTTATTACATTTTGTTTTTGTTGCCAGCAGTCGCGCTGCTTTTACAATTAAATTGTCATCGTCTGGAACCCCATCCAGTGGGGTTTCCATGCGTATGGTTGTGTCGTCTGTACTTATGTCAAAGGAGAGTGCATCGCCGTAATCCAGCATTTGAAACAGACTTTGAAGCTGGTGATAGCCGTTGTCGTAGCGGCCAAGTATATGCAAGAAAAGGTTCAGTTTAGCGGGCGAAGGCCACCAATCTTTATGTTCTGAAACAGATGAGTTCACTACAGAGTCCACTGATAAATTTTAATTTTAAGCTGAGTATTAGGCATGTCCGGCGTTTCATTCTGGGTAAGCGTTATGCTGTGAGGCAACCATACAGATGTGCCATCATCTAGCTCAACACTACCGTAATTACCGTAAGCAACTTGCCAATTGCGGCAACCTTGGCAATAGCTTTCAAGGGTGTTAACCAATCCTTTTTCAGTTAGGCTAAATTTATCACCGTCTAGCGGTAAGCCTTTTACCCAAGACAATAGTGATTCCACCGGAATGACCATTCCCGTTATCTGGTAAATAAGTGGTTCTGGTAGAGCATCTACATACGTTTCGCCGTCAGCCTCTAATACCGACTGCTGCTGGGTAACGTTAAGGCTAACCAGACTTACCCCTAGAAAATTGGTTAATCGAAAATCAAAATCACCGGAATCGTTTTTCCAGACTAAATTAAGGCTGGCCGCTTCCTTTCCTTGGCGAAATGCAATTTTTCCGCGCATTTGCCACTGATATACTTCAGCAACTTTTTCAAGTTGGGCCGTGAGGTTTACCGCGTTTTCTGGGCCTTTGGGAGCGGTTGTGCATGCGCTCAGTACGAAGCAGAGAAACAACAGTAGGGAAATAAAGCGAATCATTAAGGCGCGTTACCTGTATAAAAATAAAACACATTTAATTGTGACATTATGGGAACACAGTTTCACCAACACTTTCAATCATTTTGGGTTTTTCGTACAATGCCGCTCCGACGTTGCCAGCACAGATTTTAATGACTTTACTCGCCCTCGGTATTAACCACAAAACAGCACCAGTAGCACTTCGCGAAAAAGTGGCCTTTACACCAGATTCTCTGGTGGAAGCGCTTGCGAGTTTAAAAAAGCTGGAAGGCGTAGATGAGTCTGTCATTGTATCGACCTGTAACCGCACTGAGCTATACGTTAATACTCAAGACGACACCGGCCAAAAGCTTCTACAATGGTTAAGTGACTTCCATCACTTGGATGTAGAAGAGATTGCCAATAACAGCTATGTGCTCGCGCAGGATGAAGCGGTAAAGCACATTATGCGTGTAGCCAGCGGACTTGATTCACTGATTTTGGGAGAACCTCAAATCTTAGGTCAGGTGAAGCAGGCGTTTGGTGATGCAAAACACTCAGGTATGGTGAGCAGCGAATTTGATAAGCTGTTTCAACATACGTTTTCGGTGGCGAAGCGAGTTCGCAGTGAAACAGATATAGGTGCAAACGCGGTAAGCGTGGCATATGCAGCCGTTCAGTTGGCCAAGCATATATTCGCTGAACTACCAAAACGTTCAGTGTTATTAGTGGGAGCTGGCGAAACCATTGAACTTGTGGCTCAGCATTTGAAAGAGCAGGGCGTGAGCTGTTTGGCGGTGGCGAATAGAACCGTAGCGCGAGCAGAAGCCTTAGCCGAAACACTAGATGCAAGTGTATTTACCTTATCGCAGGTGCCAGAGCACTTAAAAGACTTTGATATCGTGATAAGCTCTACCGCTAGCCAATTGCCCTTAATTGGCAAGGGTATGGTGGAGAAAGCCCTTAAACAGCGCAAAAATATGCCGATGTTTTTGGTGGACCTTGCGGTACCACGAGATATTGAGTCAGAGGTAAACGAGTTAGGCGATGCCTATCTTTATACTGTTGATGACCTGCAGCATATTGTTCAGAAGAATTTAGAAAACCGCGAGCAAGCAGCAAAAGAAGCCGAAAAGCTCATCAACAAACAAGCTGGCGACTACATGACGTGGAAGCAGTCGCAGCAATCGATAGATTTAGTAAGACAGTATCGCCAAAAAGGCATGGCACAGCGTGACGATATTGTGGAAAAAGCCAAAGCGCAATTAGCGGAAGGTAAAAATGCCGAAACGGTATTAGAAGAAATGGCGTATAAATTAACCAATACGCTATTGCACCCAACAACCTTAGCGTTACGCGAGGCTGCCATGCACGATGACCCGGCATTGAGCCGATGGATGGGACAGGCATTAGATTTATCTGACTTTTCGTCAGACGATAATAAATAAGGTAATAAGAAGCATATGAAAGAGTCGGTAGTTAGGAAACTCGAACACTTAGTCGAGCGTTTCGAAGAAGTTCAGGCGTTGTTAGGCGACCCTGGAGTTATCGGCGATCAGGATAAGTTTCGCAACTTGTCAAAAGAGTTCAGTCAGCTAGAAGATGTAGTGGCAGGCTTTAATGCTTATCAGCAAGCACAAGAAAACTTGGCTTCAGCGCAGGAAATGTTGAACGAAGATGACGCTGAAATGCGCGAGATGGCACAGGAAGAGATGAAAGATGCCAAGGCGGAAATTGAACGCCTTGAAACTGAACTTCAGGTGCTACTCCTGCCAAAAGATCCTAACGATGATAACAACTGTTTCTTGGAAATTCGCGCAGGTGCAGGTGGTGACGAAGCGGCAATATTTGCAGGTGACTTGTTCCGCATGTACAGCCGTTATGCCGAAAGTCGTGGCTGGCGTGTAGAGTTGGTTAACGCCAATGAAGGTGAGCACGGCGGTTATAAAGAAGTCATTGCGAATGTTAGCGGCGATGGCGTGTACGGCGTATTGAAATTCGAGTCGGGCGGTCACCGCGTACAGCGTGTACCAGAAACCGAATCACAAGGCCGTATCCATACCTCGGCATGTACCGTGGCGGTATTACCAGAAATTCCAGAGTCGCAGGCAATTGAAATTAACCCTGCAGAGCTTCGCATCGATACCTTCCGTGCATCAGGTGCGGGTGGTCAGCACGTTAACAAAACCGACTCGGCTATTCGTATTACCCACTTGCCAACAGGCTTGGTAGTGGAATGTCAGGACGAGCGTTCACAGCACAAAAACCGTGCGAAAGCGATGTCGGTACTTCAAGCGCGCTTAAATCAGATTGAAGAAGAAAAGCGTGCAGCAGAAGAGGCATCTACCCGTAAGAGCCTAGTCGGTAGCGGCGACCGCTCTGAGCGAATTCGTACTTATAACTTCCCGCAGGGACGTGTAACCGATCACCGTATCAACCTGACTATTTATCGATTAGATGAAGTGGTGGAAGGTGATCTGAAACAGCTTATCGCCCCAATTTTGCAAGAGCATCAGGCCGATCTGCTGGCCTCTCTTTCTGACGAATAACGCTGTCTTGTTAAACAAACTGTTTATAGAAAAACAATGCGCATAGACAACGCCTTAACATGGGCTGCTGAGCAACTAGAGGGTGGGGAGTCACCCTCTATTGACGCGAAAGTCATGTTGGCGAACATTCTAGGTAAGTCACAAACTTACCTATTCACATGGCCTGATAAAACCTTGGATGCCGCCCAGAAAGCCCAATTTGAAGCGGATGTGGCCAAGCGTAAACGGGGTGAGCCCGTAGCGTATATTATCGGTAAGCGTGATTTCTGGACCCTGTCACTGTTTACCTCGCCAGATACATTAATTCCGCGACCGGATACTGAAGTCTTGGTTGAGCAGGTACTTAATTGGGTAAATCAACAATCCTCTGCATCCCTATCAATCTGTGATTTGGGAACAGGCACTGGCGCCATTGCGTTGGCATTAGCGAGCGAACTGCCAGAAGCATCCGTTACTGGCGTAGACTTTCAAGCGGGTGCGGTGAACCTTGCTACCCGTAATGCCCAAGCTAATAGCATAGTCAATGCGCATTTTGTTCAAAGTGATTGGTTTAGTGCGCTGGCAGGTCAAACCTTCGACATTATTGTTTCAAACCCACCTTATATAGAAGAATCCAGTCCATACCTTAATGAGGGCGACGTGCGTTTTGAACCTAAAACAGCATTAACCTCGGGCACTGACGGCCTAGACGACATAAAACACATCATCAATAGCGCGCCGCATTATCTCAATAAAGGTGCCTTACTTGCATTCGAACACGGCTTTGACCAAGGGGCTGCGGTTAACGCTTTGCTCGTAGATGCGGGATTTGTAGACGTCAAAACTGTTAAAGATTACGGCAACAATGACCGTGTAACGCTAGGACAGTGGCAGTAGTTTTTAACCTCCAAAGAAGTTATCTTTTCTGTAGTTATCAAAATTTAATTGCAAACTTGCTTATATTTTGTTTTACATTAGTATCTATTAAGCGGTTGTAAGACCTCAAAAAGCACTAAGTTAAACAATCTCTTACACTACAGGACGTACCAGATGAATGATGACTTTCTTTTCGCAGAAGATGACGATGAAAATGAAGTAGATGATCTGGGTAGCTGGAAAGTACTCATTGTTGATGATGAACCCGAAGTACACGCCGTTACCAAGCTGGCGCTAAATGACTTTAGTTTAAATGGCAAAACCCTTGAGTTTGTTAGTGCCTATAGCGGAGAGGAAGCGAAGGCCATTTTCAAAACCCATGATGATATCGCCGTTGTGTTACTTGATGTTGTTATGGAGACTGATGACGCCGGTCTTAAAGTGGCGGAGTATGTTCGTAACGAATTAGACAATCATTTCACGCGTATTATTTTGCGTACTGGACAACCTGGCCAAGCCCCTGAAAAAGATGTCATCATTAATTACGACATCAACGACTACAAGTCGAAAACCGAACTGACCGCGCAAAAACTCTTTACTGTTATCATTGCAGCGCTCCGCTCATATCGAGATATTATCGTTATCGAAGAAAATAGACGCGGCCTTGAAAAAATTATAGATGCGTCTGTGGATTTATTTTCCTCCCGTTCCCTCGAAAAGTTCATGCAGGGCATCATTCAACAGCTGGCGTCTATTCTGGGCTGTTCAAAGGATGCAGCCTACATTACTACAGCGGTGGCAACCACATCGCGTACTATTAATACCAGCAACAACAAACTGGGTGACGACGAACTATATGTTTTTGCTGGCAACGGTGAGTACGCCAGTAAGGAAGGTGTGCCTTTAAAAGACGCGATTAGCGCACAAGAATATGCCCTGTGCGCAAGAGCCATGCGCGATAAGCAAATTGTTTATGCAGAAGATCACGTTGTGGCTTATTGCAACAGTAAAAGCCACAATGGCGCACTCTTGTACTTGTCAGGATTACCGAGACGAATAGGGGAAAGTGATCGTCATCTGGTAAAACGCTTTTCAGACAGTGTTCAGCTTGCTTTTGACAACGTACTTAAAACCGTAGATGTTGAAGCGACGCAGAAAGAAATAATTGAGCGTTTAGGTCGAGCGTTAGAGCATGAGTCAAATGCATCAAATAATCTCACAAGAATGGTTGAAATGGCGCAACTGTTGGCAGAAAAGGTTGGGCTGAACGAGCAAGACATCCACGCATTACGCCTTGCCGTGCCACTCCATGATATTGGGACGTCTATAGTGCCTAAATCTATTTTGCACAAAACGACGCCGTTAACCGAAGAGGAAGTATTTAAAATACGTCAGCATGCTGAATTTGGTTACCAGATCTTGCGAGATTCAAGCCGGCCCACTATCCAACTTGCAGCAATGTTAGCAAAGCAGCATCACGAACGCTGGGATGGAAAGGGATATCCAGACGGGCTTAAAGGCGAAGAAATTGATATAAAAAGCCGTATTGCCACGTTAGTTGATGTGTTTGATGCACTGTTAAACGCAAGGCCGTATAAGCCAGCGTGGACAATTGACAAGGTTGAAGCCGTATTGAAAGAGGAAAGTGGCAAGCACTTCGACCCTGATTTAGTTCAGTGTATGCTAAATGACCTTCCGGCCTTTATGGCAATTCAAGCTCAATTCCCTGACGCATAATGATTTATTTCTCCGTTATTTACGTACTGTAATACGTTACAATAACAGCCTCTAGACAGGCGCCATAATTAAAACGAAGGCAGGTGCTACATGCACCTGTTTTTTTGAGTCTGCTACTCGTATTCTGAGTCTGTTTAATTTTGCATTGCTGTAAAACTAAATCGGCTCAATTAACACCTGTGTTAAAGTAACCAGAAGCAGCCTTACTATCTAATAAGAACAGGAACACATTATGTACATGATGGCTAAACACCTTCACATGACCGCCGTTGGCTTAAGCATCTTATTTTTTGTCTTTCGCTTTATATGGAGTCAATTCGACGCTACAGCACTTAGCAAAAAATGGGTTAAAATTCTCCCACATATCATTGATACCGTACTATTAGCCAGCGCAATTTGGCTATGCATTATTTTGTCTCAATATCCTTTAGTTAATGCATGGCTCACATTTAAAGTTGTGGGCGTGGTGCTGTACATACTGTTTGGATTGTTTGCATTGAAAAAAGCCAAAACAGCGTTAGGCAAATGGAGCTTTTTCGTAGCAGCGCTTGTTGTGCTTATGGCAACGGCTATGGTTGCTGTAACCAAACAACCTCTTTTTTAAGATTTAATTGGAAATAGATAATGTCTGAATCTCAACAGATTATTAATGTAGGTAACGTTGACGTTGCCAACCACTTGCCGTTTGTTCTGTTCGGTGGAATGAACGTACTTGAGTCTCGCGATCTCGCTATGCGTATTGCAGAACACTATGTTGAAGTAACGCAAAAGCTCAATATTCCGTACGTTTTTAAAGCCTCGTTTGATAAAGCGAACCGTTCATCTGTGACTTCTTACCGTGGGCCTGGCATGGAAGAAGGGTTGCGTATTTTTGAAGAAATTAAGTCGACCTTTAACGTTCCGCTTATCACTGATGTGCACGAACCGCACCAAGCAGCTCCCGTAGCTGAAGTGGTGGATGTTATTCAACTGCCTGCTTTCTTGGCGCGCCAAACCGACCTTGTGGTTGCAATGGCAAAAACCGGTAGCGTTATCAATGTGAAAAAGCCTCAATTCTTAGCACCGCATGAAATGCGTCACATCATAGGAAAACTAGGCGAAGCGGGGAACGATAAGGTTATTCTTTGTGAGCGTGGTAGCTGCTTTGGATATAACAATTTAGTTGTGGACATGCTTGGCATGGACGCAATGAAAGAATATGCCCCAGTAATATTTGATGCGACTCACGCACTTCAAATGCCGGGTGGCCGAGCGACGTCTGCAGATGGTCGTAGAGCGCAAGCTGCACAGTTGGCCAGAAGTGGTATGGCATTAGGTTTGGCAGGGCTATTTATAGAAGCGCATCCTAACCCAGATGAAGCACTATGTGATGGGCCTTGCGCACTGCCGTTGGCAAAATTAGAGCCTTACTTGCAGCAGATGAAAGCACTAGATGAATTGGTGAAAGGTTTTGACGCGTTAGATACAAGTAATACCTAAGCTAGTATTTGATGGCGTATGCCGGTGCAAGCACCGGCATGCGTATCAGGTGTGTGAGTTGCTTATTCCGCTTCAGAAACGTTTACGCGCTCTTCACCTTTTGTCATTGCTAATAAGTTCTTGTGAAGCTGAACTTGCGTCTCTTCAGCTAAAATCGCTTTAGACTGCTTTTTCACAACAATGTGCGCATCGTTTTCTGGCAGTACTTCGGCCATTTTTACGCTGGTCATTGCTGTGTTGATTAACGATTGTAGATTGATCTTTTCTGGTTGTGCGTTAGCATTTGCAGCAGCGCTTACAAAAGCCATTACAGAAACACTAGCTAAAAGTAATTTTTTCATTTTCACACCTAATAAAAATAATTAAATAATTGTTGATGAATGTTAAAATGTTTAACAAATGTTCATCATAAAATGCTGAAATTAAATGTTCTTTTTTAATTTCGGGTAAATTATAGTCAGTGGGTGGTGAAAAATAAAACGAGTAAAAGTATGGGTTGTCATTAGAAAAACTAATGAATTTGTCATGCTTCGGTCACACTGGATTAAAAACGATATATGCATCGACGTTTACCCCCTCTCAACGCCTTGAAATCGTTCGAAGCGGCTGCTCGCCATTTGAGCTTTACTAAGGCTGCCGATGAGCTGTTTGTTACGCAAGCTGCCGTTAGCCACCAGATAAAAGCGCTTGAAGATTTCTTATCGATGAAGCTATTTCTTCGAAGAAATAGAACCCTGCTTCTAACCGAAGAAGGTCAAGCTTATTTTCTTGAGCTAAAAGATATCTTCAAAAACTTACAAGATGCGACAGAAAGGCTACTTGCGAAGGGCAGTAAAGGTGCTATCACGGTAGCGATGCCGCCCAGCTTTGCGAGCCAATGGCTGGTACCCCGTATTCATAAGTTTAGCTTGGCGCATCCAGACATCGACGTACGCATCAAGGCAGTTGATTTCGATGAAGGCTTCTTAGAAGACGATGTAGACGTTGCGATATATTACGGTAAAGGTCGTTGGGCTGGTCTTCAAGCCGACCAGCTACATCGAGAGTTTCTAACTCCGCTTTGCTCTCCAATGCTTTTTCAAGGCCCCAAACCTTTATCCAGCCTGTCTGACTTAAGGCACCACGTGTTGCTTCACGACTTAAGCCGTACTGCATGGAAAAATTGGTTGAAGCATGTAGGTGTGGTTGGCGTAAACGTTAACCAAGGACCGGTTTTCAGTCACTCCATGCTAGTTTTGCAAGCCGCTGCACTCGGTCAAGGCATTGCGTTGGGTAACACGGTACTTGCAAGGCCGGAAATTGAAGCGGGAAGGCTAGTTATGCCGTTTGAAGAACGAGTGGAGAGTCGCGATGCGTTTTATCTCGTGTGTGAGGAATCACAGGCTGAACTAGGTAAGATTGCGGCATTTAGGGACTGGATTTTAGCGCTGGTCGAAGCTGAACAAGAGGACTTGTTGTAATATGACTAAGTTGAACACCATTGCTGAACAGCCTAGTTTTGACATTGAATTGCATGAAGCCGATAAGCCCTTAGCGTGTTTGATACTAGGCCATGGAGCCGGCGCCGGTAAGGAACATGAGTTCATGCAAGACATTGCGAAGGAACTGGTTGCTAGAGGTATATCAACCGTTCTTTTTAACTTTCCCTATATGCAAACCATAAAAGCTACCGGTAAGCGTAGGCCTCCCGATAAAGCCGATAAACTTATGTCACATTTTACTGCGGTGATTGAAACCTGCAGCAAAGATAACAAAGCCTTGCATAACTTGCCTGTGTTCATCGGTGGAAAGTCGATGGGCGGGCGTATGGCGACCATGGTGTACGAAGCGGTGAGCAATGTAAAAGGCGCGATAGCGCTGGGCTATCCGTTTCACCCTCCTGGTAAGCCAGAAAAAACACGAACCGAACATCTGCAAACGGCGTCTAAGCCTTTGCTTATTATTCAGGGTGAACGAGATACCTTTGGTACAAAGAGCGAAGTAGAGGATTACAAAAAGCGCAGCGTATTATCTACAGACATTGAATGCGCCTATTTAGACGACGGCGATCACAGTTTTAAGCCTCGCAAATCAAGTGGCAAAACGCAGGAAGAACATATTGTTACCGCTGCCACGCTTACCGCTTCTTTTATTGAAGCCCATTTAAATAATTAATGGTTAATTAGAAATCAGAGCGAAAGACTAATTTAATGAAAACTGAAAAACTTAGGTTTGCCTCCGTTGCTAAACCTTACCTTATTATTGGCGCATTGCTAGCGGGCCTTTCTGTAGTACTAGGTGCGTTTGGCGCACATGGTTTAAAAAGCGTATTAACTGCACAGCAGCTCAACACGTTTGAAATTGGCGTGCGTTATCAAATGTATCACGCATTAGCCTTGCTGCTTTTGCCTGTGCTGTCAGGCGTTGTCTCATCGACGTGGGCTAATCGGGTAGCGTTTTGTTTTGTTACCGGAACGGTGTTGTTTAGTGGAAGTTTATATGCGCTAGGAATAAGCGGTATTAAATGGTTTGGCCCAATAACGCCTTTGGGTGGCATGTTCTTTATTATTGGATGGGTGTTGTTAGTGATAGGACTGATAAAAGGTCATGATTTAAACAAGCAACAAAAAGAAGAGCAGAACAAAACTCACCACATGCCGGGGGCAGGTAATGTCTAACGCCAGTATTTTAGGTTATTGCCGACCTGGTTATGAAAACGATACGGCTAACGAGCTTACCTCTCGTTACGGTGAAGCCCAGTGTTATGGCTACCCATTATCTAAGAAGAACAGTGGCTTTGTACTTTATCATTTATATGATGCCACGCAGCTTGAGCAAACCATTACCCAGTTTGCTGTTCACGACAGTATCTTCCCTCGTCAACTGGTGGCTGTTTTTGCCACGCTAAACGATATAGAGAAAGAGGACAGGGTAGGGCAAGTGCTCGAGGCTTTGAAAGAGGTAGAAAAACCATTTCAAATTTTTGGCGCCATAGACGTCGAATACCCAGATACAGAAGAAGGTAAAACCCTCGCAAAGTTCTGCCGAAAGTTTACTGTTCCTCTTCGCCAAGCCCTAAGAAAAGCGGGATGGCTCACCGCAAAGGAAAATTTAGGTAAGCCAAAGCTACATATTTTCTTTGAGTCATTTGAGATTTGCCATATTGGCTATACATTACCCAGTCATGCTAGTGGCGATCACTTGGGTATTTGCCGGTTAAAGTTCCCAAGTGATGCGCCGAGCCGCTCGACGCTTAAACTTGAAGATGCTTTAGTGAATATGCTGAGCGACAAACAGCAGGCTAAGGTACTTCGAAGCGGTGGACGTGCCGTGGACCTAGGTGCATGCCCGGGTGGTTGGACATATCAGCTGGTGAAGCGCGGAATGTATGTTGAAGCTATCGACAATGGACTTGTAGCCGATAGCTTAATGAGCACGGGCTTGGTTGAACATCACGCGGCAGACGGGTTTACCTATCGACCACAATTTGGTCGTGTAGATTTGCTGGTATGTGATATGATAGAGCAACCCGATAGGGTAGCTAAATTGATGGGTGATTGGTTAGTTAAGCACTGGGCAACGCACGCAATATTCAATTTAAAGTTACCTATGAAACAACGTTATGAAACTGTAGTTGAAGCCATGACGTTGCTAAGAGGCCGATTAAATGCCTTGGAAGATGCATTTGCGGTGAAGGTGAGGCATCTCTACCACGACAGAGATGAAGTTACAGTAACAATTGTTCGCACTTCAAAAGATGAGGTGTGATTTTGTTATTTTTCAAAAAAGTGTCATTAATTAATAAGTTATTGATACTTAAAGAAAAGAATTGATGGTGGTGCGGATTTTAGCAAACGAATTTAAGGTTTATGCTAAAAAAGGTGTAAATCTGGTATAGAAATCCTTTATAATCCGGCCGTTTTTTTACTCTGAACCAATGAAAGTGAACTAATGTCAGACTTATCTCATTACAGAAACATTGGTATTTTCGCCCACGTAGACGCGGGTAAAACTACCACAACAGAACGTATCTTGAAGCTTACTGGTAAAATCCATAAAACTGGTGAGGTTCACGATGGTGAATCAACAACTGACTTCATGGAGCAGGAAGCTGAGCGTGGTATTACCATCCAGTCAGCGGCAACAACCTGTTTCTGGAAAGATCATCGCATGAACATCATCGATACTCCGGGACACGTTGACTTTACAGTTGAAGTATATCGTTCACTTAAAGTACTAGACGGCGGTATCGGTGTATTCTGTGGTTCTGGCGGTGTTGAGCCTCAGTCAGAAACTAACTGGCGTTACGCTAACGAATCAGAAGTTGCGCGTGTAATCTTCGTAAACAAACTAGACCGTATGGGTGCAGACTTTTACCGTGTAGTTGGCCAAGTTAAGAAAGTACTTGCTGCTAACCCACTAGTAATGACGCTTCCAATCGGTATCGAAGACGAGTTTACAGGTGTTGTTAACCTTCTAGACATGAAAGCGTACATCTGGGACGATTCAGGTCTTCCTGAAAACTACGAAGTTGTAGATATCCCAGCAGATATGGTTGATAAGGCTAACGAGTACCGTGAGCAACTAATCGAAACTGCTGTTGAGCAAGATGACGACCTAATGATGGCTTACATGGATGGTGAAGAGCCGTCTCTAGAAGACATCAAGCGTTGTATCCGTAAAGGTACTCGTGACCTAGCGTTCTTCCCAACATACTGTGGTTCTGCATTTAAGAACAAAGGTATTCAGCTAGTTCTAGACGCGGTTGTAGACTTCCTACCTTCTCCAACAGAAGTAGATCCACAAGATCTAACTGACGAAGAAACGGGCGAGCCTACTGGTGAAGTTGCAACAGTATCTGTTGACGAGCCGTTCCGTGCACTTGCGTTCAAAATCATGGACGACCGTTTCGGTGCCCTTACGTTTATTCGTATCTACTCTGGTAAGCTAAACAAAGGCGACACTATTCTTAACAGCGCAACGGGTAAAACTGAGCGTATCGGCCGTATGGTTGAGATGCACGCTGATGAACGTACTGAACTTACTTCAGCACAAGCAGGTGACATCCTAGCTGTTGTTGGTATGAAGAACGTTCAAACTGGTCACACACTATGTGATCCTAAGCACCCATGTACACTAGAGCCAATGATCTTCCCTGAGCCAGTAATCTCGATTGCTGTTAAGCCAAAAGACAAAGGCGCTAACGAAAAGATGTCTATCGCTATCGGTAAACTAGTAGCAGAAGACCCATCTTTCCAAGTTGAAACTGACGAAGATTCTGGCGAAACCATCCTTAAAGGTATGGGTGAGCTTCACCTAGATATCAAAGTAGACATCTTGAAGCGTACTTACGGCGTTGAGCTAGAAGTTGGTCAACCTCAAGTTGCTTACCGTGAAACTATCACACAAGCAGTTGAAGACAGCTACACGCACAAGAAGCAGTCTGGTGGTTCTGGTCAGTTCGGTAAGATTGATTACCGCATCCGTCCGGGCGAAACTAACTCTGGCTTCAAGTTCACATCTACTGTTGTGGGCGGTAACGTTCCTAAAGAATTCTTCCCTGCAATCGAAAAAGGTTTTGCAGGTATGATGGAAGTAGGTCCTCTAGCGGGCTACCCAGTACTAGACGTTGAAGTTGAGCTATTCGACGGTGGTTTCCACGCAGTTGACTCATCAGCAATCGCGTTCGAAATTGCAGCTAAAGGTGCATTCCGTCAGTCAATGCCAAAAGCAGGTCCTCAAATTCTTGAGCCTGTGATGAAAGTTGACGTATTCAGCCCAGAAGACAACGTTGGTGACGTAATCGGTGACCTTAACCGTCGTCGTGGTATGATCAAAGACCAAGAAGCTGGCGCTACTGGCGTTCGCATCAAGGCTGACGTACCTCTATCTGAGATGTTTGGTTACATCGGTCACCTACGTACTATTACATCTGGTCGTGGTCAGTTCTCTATGGAATTCAGCCACTACTCAGCTTGTCCTCAGAACGTAGCTGACAAAGTAATTGAAGAAGCGAAAGCACGTAAAGCTGCTAAGTAATTAGCCTTTGCGAACGTAAGCTGACCTTGGGTTAGCTTACGCTTCAAGAAATACTAAAAAGCCGGTCGCATGACCGGCTTTTTTTATGTCGGGTGTCCCATCCTGAAATACGTTTAGTACATCTTATATGGCAGAAACTTCCCTGACATCACTACGCTGACACGGTCACCTTTAGGGTCGTTTTCGCGCTGTAAATCCATAGAAAAATCAATGGCACTCATGATGCCGTCGCCAAACTCTTCATGAATTAATTCCTTTAATGTAGTGCCATACACACTCACCAATTCATACCAGCGGTAAATAAGCGGGTCGGTAGGGACTTCTGTGGGTAACGAGCCTTTGTAAGGCACGATTTGAAGCCAGGCAATCGCTTCGTCGGTAAGCTCAAGTAACTCACCCACGGCTTCAGCTTGCTGCTTTGTCATGGCCATTTGTCCTAAGCAAGCTGCTGTACTCCATTCTTTTGACTGACCAACAACTTCGGCAATCTGACTCCACTTTATGCCTTTTAAAATTTTGGCTGACTGGATCATGTCGGTAACTTGGGTTCTCGATGTAATCATTTGCATTTCCTTAAAGAGTTAGTTAAACAAAATGAGCGTAACTAGATTGCTGAAAATAAGTGCCAGTATTAGCACCTTGTACACAAAAAGAGGGTGTCGTTTTACTAACGGCTCGTACGCCGTATGTTGTGATGGATTTGGGTAGCGAAGCGAAAAAAGAAACTCAGATAGTGAAGAAAATCGCTTATCAGGGCTCACATGCAAAGCACGCTTAAGGGCGCTATCAACCCAATTAGGTATTGGCCGATTAGGAGCCAATGCGGTTTGGTATTTTAACTTTTTCTGCTCGGCCAACGTGCGACAATGAACGAGCTTTGTGCCATAGGGGTAACGCCCGCACAAGAGATAGTAGGTGAGTACGGCTAAGGAAAACAGATCAGAGCGCTCTGTGCCTACATTTCCTAAAAAGTATTCAGGTGCGGAAAAAAGTGCAGCGCCAGGAATAGGTGTGTCACTATAGAGGCTTGGGGCATCGGCTAAGGCTGCTGAACCCAAATCTATAATTGTACAGTGCCCTTGTTCGCTAATAATAATATTGTCAGGGCGTATATCCCTATGAACAATGCCCTGACGGTGCATTGCCTGTAAACCTTTACCAACCTGCTCGATTATATTCCTAACTTGCTCTAATGGCGGCGTAGGATTATCAACAGCCCATTGAGCTAGCGTTTGACCTTGAATATATTCACTTACGCTGTAAAAAGCAGAAGGAGGGTACGGTAAACCCAAATCAGTAAACGTTGGGCTTTTAATAACGTGTGCCGAATTAATCCGTCTCGAAAACCAGCTCTCTATTAGGAGCCCATTTACCATTTCTGGTGATAGGGTAAAGTCGGTAGCCGGTGTTTTTACAACCACAGGGCTGTTTGTGTGCGTAGCTTCACAAGACGAATTGGTGGCAATAAAAACATGGCTTCGGGCCGACGTATAAAGCTGTCGTTCTAGCTTCAGTCCATCAACATCATCACCCGTCTTAAAGTTTGCGGCAGCAGGCTCTTCGCATACATGTTCATCAGACTGCTGATTTGAGTAATGAATCGCAGCATCAGAAACCTCAGAATTGGTTATCAGTTGGTTGCCCAACGGTCTGTGTACAGATGAATGAGGTGAAGTTGAAACGCCTGTATACAGTGGGTGTCTGTGATCGTCTAGGCCATCATGGCTAGCTACAAGAACCTTTACGAGAAGTAAGGTGAGGTTGTCATCGCTTCCTCTAGTAAATGCCTCATGTACTACCAACGCAGCTTGGTTTTCAGAAAGCGTATCGGCCTCACTGATTTTCATAAGAATGGTGGGTAGCGAAACAAACTCATAAACGCCGTCGCTACTTATCGAAAACGTGCTCGATGAGTTGAGGGTGAGTGTTGTGTGGTCGATATCTATATGTGCTTGAACGCCTAATGCTTTAGTAAGATAACTCTGCGAAGGCTCACTTTCCGATACTTGACGATGAGGTTTTGTGAGTAAGACCGGCGACTGTGCGTTCTTAGAAATAGCCTGAATTTGACAATCCCCCACATGAAATACATCCATGTGATTGCCTGTTACCACTGCCACTGTTAACGTGCACACATAACCTTTTTCTGGTGTATAGCAAAAGGGACTTCTTTGCGTACGTGTGTAAAGCAGCGCGTTTATCTCTTTAATAATGGTTTCAGCGCGCGTCTTAACCGACCATTGTTCCGGCGCTATTTTAAACAGTTTAATAAACTGACTGGTAGCAAAGTCGCTAGCAACTTGGCTAACCGTACTGCTACTTACACCGTCGGCGATAACAAAAACGCTGCTTTGATTAGGTTTATCAGAAACATGAAAAGCGTATGCATCTTGGTTTATCGCTTTAACGCCGGCTGTAGAAAATGCACTTACACTGAGCGTGTTAGCTGGTGGGTTAATTGGGGCGTTTAACGCGGCTCGCTCATTCATGTTTAATTGCTTCTTACCTGCATATTTAATTATGAGCCCAATTAGTTATTTCCAAGGAAACGGATAACGCCATCATGACGTGTCTTGTAGGGACAAGGCATGATGGCTTTAAGATAAGCGCCTTAATTAAATAGGCAGTGTTTGCGATGCAGCGGCTTTATCAACAGGGATAGTACGTTTGGGTAGCGTCTTAACGTGGGTGGTGTACAGGGTTAGTCCAGTAAAGGCGAGGCCACCAACAAGATTTCCAAGTGCAGTTGGGATCTCGTTCCAAATGAAGTAGTCCATAACCGAGAAGTCGCCGCCCATAATAAGGCCAAATGGGAAAAGGAACATGTTTACTACTGAGTGCTCAAAACCCATAAAGAAGAACAGCATGATTGGCATCCACATGGCTAGTACTTTTCCGCTAACGTGGGTTGAAATCATTGCACCCACTACGCCTAGCGACACCATCCAGTTACACAACATGCCGCGAATAAAAATGGTGAACCAGCCTGCAACGCCGTGTTCAGCGTAGCCCAATGTACGCGCTTCGCCAATGCTGGCTACCTTAGTCGCGATGGCACCGCCATCCACGTTATACCCCATGGTAAAAATAAACGACATCATAAAGGCCACGGTTAATGCGCCGCCAAAGTTACCTAAGAATACTAATCCCCAATTCCGTAGAATTTGTTTTGGCGTGACGCCAGGTCGCTGTGCAAGCCAAGCGAGTGGGGTAAGTACAAACACGCCGGTTAATAGGTCAAACCCCATAAGGTAGAGCATACAAAAGCCCACTGGGAATAACACTGCGCCAAGAAGAAACACGCCGGTTTGAACGGCAATGGTAACGGCAAAAACAGCGGCAAGGGCCAATATTGCACCTGCCATATAAGCGCGGATTAGAGTATCTCGCGTAGACATATAAATTTTGGCTTCGCCTGCATCTACCATCTTGGTTGCAAACTCAGCGGGGAGAAGATAAGCCATGGTTTCACCTCACGTTGTCGTTATTAATAAGTTGTCATCTGTGTGTTGGCGTTTACTGTTTCAATGCGTTCCAGAAGATCAAAAAAAGGCGTCCGCAGCGCTCTCGTAAGAAAGAACTGGGGACGCCTTTGTCCGAAACTCATGCATTGTAGTAGCTAACAAATAAACCGTTAGTTATATGTACGCCTTTGTACTCTAAAGCCCGTTAGCACCTAAAACTTGTTTAAGCGCCCTCGTACTTTTGTAATTCATTTGTACAAAGCTAAAAAAGTGCCAACAACCAAAATGTACGCAAATGTGTTAGTTATTTTTCTTAAAAACAATGACTTGCACAAAGTTGTGGTTGTGTTGATAGGCGCTTGCGCCAAGGCACCATTAATTAGTCTGCACTAAAAAGGGGGGAGTGTGACTGTTTAAGGTGCAACCGGTTTTACCATTTCCTACTTTAATGCCTGTTTTAACATTTTTAGCTGCCGCTTCATGGCTGGATAAACTTTTGCCTCTTGTGTCTGTTGTGCGTATTTTTCGTGCTCAAATAGCTCACACAGTAGTGTTAGTGCCTTGGCAGCATTTTCATTTATTAAAGGATTAACCTCAGCCAAATAGGCTGACAAGGTTTTGTTTCCTCTTTCTTTTCCTGTTTTAGCTTCAACGCATTTTATTGCGTTTAGTAAAACTCTGTGTGAGGGCGACCGTGTGTTGCGATGCGTTGTGGGTAAAAAATACAGCGCTAAAATAAGCCCGATTAGGCCGATGGCGGAAAGAAATACAGCACGCATTTTTTGCGGCGTTAGCGAGCCTAGTAATTCTTCAAGCATGTTGGTTTGCGCAGCATTGTCAAAACCGAGTACCCACTTACTCCACGAGTAATCGAGCTGTTGCAACCAGCTTTGTAACGTTGCAATAATAGCAGCATTGCTAAGGTCGCCCAAAATACTGGCTTCACGTGACTCCCCCAGCTCTTCCAGCGCACGTTCAAGTCCGAAGGTTAGGCGAGACGGTGCCACCATACTCGTTGGGTCGTGTCGAATCCATACACCATCGATAAATGCTTCCACCCATGCATGTGCATCGTACTGCCTTACTTGAAGCACATTGTCATTAAGTGCGCTTCCGCCCTGGTAGCCTGTCACCATTCTTGCCGGTACCCCTGCGGCGCGAAGCACATACACCATGGCGCCTGCGTAATGGGCACAAAAACCTGAGCGTTCTTCAAATAAAAAACGGTCGATGGGGTCGGTAGGCATGGCGTTCGGCGATAGGGTGTAGCGGAAGCCCCCTTGATTAAATTCACGCATTATTGCGCTAACTATTTGCTGTGCGCTTGAGTATTGTTTGGCAAGTGTCTGTCCCCATGCTCTGGCTTGAGGGTTGCCATTCATGGAAACCTGAAGGTTTAGTTGCGATTCAAAATTTCCTATTCCGCTAGTGATTTGAGCAGTTGGATAGTAGCGCAGATAAAACGCTTTTTTACTGGATATTGGGCTATTCGCCCTTAACGTAAAATCAAAGAGACTTTTTACGAAAATACTGTTCTCGCGGTTGTTGGGGGTCGAAGGCGCTAACGCAAACAGCCACGTTTGCTGTGTGGGTTCCACGATCAATTCATAACTTATCACTTGAAGCGTATTTTCCTCGGCCAGAGCTGACAAGGGTGTTGACTTGCCCATGTAAGCTAACTGCTGCTCTGCCTGTTTGCGTTTGTCGCTAATAGACCAGGTTTTCCCGTCAAAATGTTCTAAGGTCATAGCGCGCCAATACCTAGACGGTGCAACAGGGACTGCTTCTGCGTTTTCAAATGTGGCGCTGAAAGCCAATTCAGATGAACTTGCAAGTGACGCAATATCACCTGGTGTCACTGTGTCAGAAAGCCCGGTTTCGGTCGACTTTGACGTGGGCATCTGCCAAAGCGGAGGGAGTTGGGGAAGCAGTAAAAACAGTAGCAGCGCGATGGGGAAAGCCTGGACAATAAGTACGGTCACGAATTTAATGCTTTTTGATTTGGGTATTCCTGCACCGTGATAAATGGCAGTCGCAAATAGCAGCAGGGCCAGTATTCCTGTATAGCCAATCCACGCAAATACGCTTAGAGACGAAATAAATCCGCAGCCGATTAAGAACAAACAGGTACATACAATTAAGTGAAAATCTCGTTTTTTTTCAACCAGCATGATTTTGAGCGCGCATGCGACGGTCAATAGGTTGATCATGCTATCAAGCAATCCTACAGAAAAGCCGAACCACGATAATGCGAACACTGCCAATATCGCCAGCAAGTTAACCGTGCGTGATGTGGGCAGACTATTTAACGCACTAAGGCCTGCGGTCCTCACTATCACAGCACATCCACCTAGTATAATTACCCATGTCATAAGCGGCGCGGTGAGAGTAAAAAGAATAAGAGAGAAAGCTATGCAAAGCATAAGCACAGCCACGGACGTTGGTTGGCTAAACACGCTTTTAACAACGGTTAATTGCGTTAAACGGCTTAAAATAGCGGAGTTCATTTCGTTGACCTCGCTCTTTCATTCTTTATGGAAGATATTGAGGCCGTTTTATTTGAGGTTGAAGAAGCTTGTTGTGAATGCGAATTCAAACAAGCAAGTGCACTAAGACATTCGTGCCTATGTTTTACCCCGTGAGCAGGGGCAATGTTAAGCCCTTTGTACTGTATTCCAAATACCCGGTCTGCGCCTGTCCAAGACAATGTTGCATAGGTAAGTGCCGATACGGCAGTTTCCACATCTATGTTTGAGGGAACTGAAAGTACAAAACTGTCGCTTTGCAAGGAGGTAAAGGATTTCGAAACCCAGTTCCCGTTTTTCGCCACATGCTTCCATGATACGCGATTAAGCGGCTGTCCAACTTCGTAATCGTTTAATGCGTAAAAGTCTTCGTTACTTGTAAGGTCGTTAACCTGACTGACGCTATCCGACTCATTAGAATTCGCTAACTTATTAATAGTGACCGGACCTTCTTGAGGTTTTGCGTAGACAGTGACCTGTTGGTCAAAATCGAGGTGGGTCCAGCATTTATATAATCCCAACGGAAAATCGCATGCAATGGTTAGTCTGCCCAGTGCAAATCGGCCCCGTACTGGTATTGGAAGAGGCACGCTGAGGGTTTGCGTTTGTCTTGTATCCGTAACTTTATTGTCGTTTAAAGAAAAGCTGTACGCTTGCTGAGCCACTGAGATATTTTCACTGCTTGCATGAGCAGTCGTATCCATGGGGCGCACTGTATTTAGCCACTTTATTGCTAATACACCATTGCAGGTTTTCGTTGGCGCTGCCGGGTGAGGGATAACCTGAAGCTGTAATTCACCCTGTAAGTTACAGTGAAATGGACTGGGGGGCGTCGCTTTAAGCGCTAAACGCGCAAAGTTTTGATGAGTGTAAAACAGCGTTAATAGCATAATGCTTAAGCACAAATAGCTAAGCAGCAACATCAAATTGTTTTGGTAGTTAGTGCCAAGTAAAAACAAACACAGCGATAGAATAATAAAAGACCAACCGAATCCGCTCGGCAATATAAAAATACTGTTTACGTTGAGGTGATGTTCGTGAGAAGCCGGAACTCGCCTGTCTAACCACTTCAGTAGCCTGCGTTGTAGGTAATTCGACAGTGAAGCTGGCATTCTACGCACCTTTAGCGCTCCGAAAATTCATAAATGCTAGGCTGCCAGTGGGTCAATACTATCGAGTAATTTCTGGCTCAGTTTTTCACCGTCAAAAGCATGGGTTTGCTGCCCTTGTGCCAACTGATGTGAAGACAATGTTAGCCTATGAGCGGTAATGGCCACGAAGACGGCCTGTACATCTTCGGGAGTAACATATGATTTTCCGGAAACAAACGCCCAGGCTTTGGCACCTTGGAGTATCGCTCTACTCGCTCGTGGCGATAGGGGGTTAGGGTAATCATTACTTTCTCGACTTTCACTCACCAATCTTAGTATGTAATGAATAATGGCATCGCTGGTATGAATAACGGCTACCTCTCGTTGCATCTCGCGCAAATTCTCCTCATTTAGTATTTGTGAAAGCGGTGCTAATGTATCCTGTTGCAATAGCATGGCTTTTTCTGCTTCCCACGCTGGATAGCCCAAAGAGATACGCATAAAGAAACGGTCGAGTTGAGACTCTGGCAAAGGATAAGTGCCCGATTGATAGCTTGGGTTTTGTGTAGCAATAACAAAAAATGGAGAGGGTAGCGCGTGGGTTACACCATCTATACTTACTTGTCGCTCTTCCATCGCTTCTAACAGGGCGCTTTGTGTTTTGGGGTTGGCTCTGTTTAGCTCGTCCGCTAACACCACTTGGCTAAAAATAGGGCCGTGTCTAAACGAAAAGCGCTTTGCCTCGTCTTGTTCATTACTGTGAAAAATGTTTACGCCTAACATATCTGATGGGAGTAAGTCAGAAGTAAATTGAATGCGAGAATATTGTAGGCCAAAAACTTGTGAAAGCGCATGAGAAAGGGTGGTTTTACCCATTCCCGGTAAGTCTTCAATTAATAAGTGGCCATTGGCAAGTAAACAAGTTATTGCGAGTTTTAATTGGTGATCTTTACCAATAATTTTCTGACTAAGAGCCCGCTGTACGTTAATGATATCTTGGCGCATATGATTGTCACTTAAGTTTAAAGTTACTCTGTCACACTACGTATTAAACAGTGAGAAAGCGATTAAGGCTTTTCTAAGGATGTTGCGCAATGATGTTTAAGTTCATGTCTGAGTTCATGTTCTAGCTTACATGTTTAGCGAACGGTAACGAGTGCCGACAATGTGGTGTTTCGAAGGTCACTACTTCTTAATAATAGCAACGATAGTGAAAGGCTTTCTATTGAATTACCTGTTAAATTTTATACGCAGGTATATCAGCGACTTGATGGTTCGTTGCGTTGTTTCTCCTATGTTCTTAATGTTGTTAAGGCGACGTCTATTTTTGAAAAAGTAAAAACGGCTTACATGGACTTTATCGACAGCAAATACGACGGAACGGGAAGCAGTAAAACGTCACTTTCTTACCTTATTAGCATAGATTCCCGCAAAACATCTGTTATTAAGTGCTGCGTAGTTTATCTGTGTTGTCTATAATGGTGCCTCTTAAAAAGGAAGTAGTTATGAAAAGCATTGAAATAGATGACGATTTATATGCCTTCATCGCCAGCCAAACGAAGCATATTGGTGAGAGTGCATCACAAATTTTAAGACGTTTACTTTTGCCTGAAGACGGTGCCGTGTCCCATGGTGTCCAGCATGGTGGGGCTTCATCTACATCTGTAAAAACAAGCGAACCAAAAAGTACAGACGTTGTAGAAACCGCAGATAACGCAAGTGAGTCAACACCCGAAGTTGAAACTCAAGTGGCGACTAAAGTACAAACCAAAGCGCCTACTAAAGCGACAGCCAGTTCAGCAGTTAAAGCAGCGCCAAAGGCTGCAGCGAAGAAAGCTCCAGCTAAAGCAACGGCAGCAAAAGCGCCTGCGAGCTCAAGGGCAGCTAAAAAGGTTTCGGAAGTTTCTTCAGTAACGCCAGCAACAGAATCTCACTCGAAAAGAGACATTCTTGAAGCGGTGTCAAAAGATGCATTAGGCACATTTACCAAGCGCGTTGATCAATTCCTGTTTGTTTTAAGTGCAGCGCACAAGCTTAATGCAGAAAACTTTACTCGTGTTGAAAGTATAAAAGGTAAAAACCGTACGTACTTTGCGACAAGTAAGGCGGCATTGTTGGAAAACGGCAGCAGTACTAATCCTAAAGCTATCCCTGATAGCCCGTTCTGGGTGGTAACAAATAACAATACTGCCAAGAAAACGAATATGCTGGAACAAGTTTTGCGTAACTTAGGCTATCAACCCGATGTTATTGAAACCGTGATTGCGCGTTTCTCTTCAGAAGGTAAATAGCAAGCCAAGGTATAGAACAACGAAACTTCTAAATAAGGATTTTTTTCATGGCATTACATCCGCAGGCTGGACAGCATGCAGCAAAAGAGCAACTCATTAACGTAGCGCAGTTAGTGAGCCAGTATTACAGCTATAAACCGGATATGAATGACCCGGGTCAAGCGGTCTCTTTTGGCACGTCAGGTCACAGAGGTACAGCTTCCAACGCTACGTTTACCGATACCCACATCAGTGCAATTTGCCAAGCATTGGTAGAGTATCGTAAACAAGAAGGTATCGACGGTCCGCTGTTCGTTGGTAAAGATACCCACGCGTTATCTGAGCCTGCCATGATTACCGCTATCGAAGTTTTGTGTGCAAACGGTGTCAATGTTGTGGTGCAGCGCGCAGACAATGAAAGCATGGGCTATACGCCGACACCTGTTATTTCACGTACTATTATTCGCTACAATCGCGCAGGTAACACCGACAAGGCAGATGGTATCGTCATTACGCCTTCTCATAACCCTCCTTCAGACGGTGGATTTAAGTACAACCCGCCTCATGGTGGGCCTGCCGATAGTGATGTAACCAAACAAATTCAAGAACGCGCGAATGAACTAATTGCCGATGGCAATAAAAACGTTAAGCGCATTGATATTCGTCAAGCTACCGCGCGCAAATTGGTTCGTGAAGAAGACTTCATGGAACCTTACATTGAAGACCTTGCAAGCGTTATCGACATGGAAGCGATTGCAAAAGCTAACTTGAAGTTAGGTACTGACCCATTAGGTGGTGCAGGCATAGGTTATTGGTCGCGAATTGCAGATAAATATGGCTTGGACATTACCGTTGTTAACGACGCGGTTGACCCACAGTTTGGTTTTATGCGCCGCGACAAAGACGGTAAGCTTCGCATGGATTGTTCGTCTGCCTATGCGATGGCAGGGCTTATCGAGCTGAAAGATAACTTTGACTTAGCTTGGGGCAATGATCCTGACTTCGATCGTCACGGTATTGTGTGCAAAAGCGCGGGCCTAATGAACCCAAACCATTATTTGGCCGTGGCTATTAACTACCTTTATACCCACCGTCCAGAATGGCCTAGCGATCTAAATATCGGTAAAACACTGGTGTCTAGCAGTATGATTGACCGCGTAGCCAACAGTTTAGGTAAACCTTTGGCTGAAATGCCGGTAGGCTTTAAATGGTTTGTTGATGGTTTATCAAACAGCACTATTGGTTTTGCGGGTGAAGAAAGTGCTGGTGGAATTTTCCTTGAACGCAATGGAAGCACGTGGGCGACAGACAAAGACGGCTTTATTCTTTGTTTGCTGGCAGCTGAAATCCTAGCCATCACAGGCAAAGATCCTGGCGAGCACTACAAAGCGCTAACGGAAAAATTTGCAGCGCCGGTTTACAGCCGTGTTGACGTGGCAGCAACCCTTGAACAAAAGCAAAAGCTTTCGGCGATGGATGCATCTGTCGTCACTAGCGATACGTTGGCGGGCGAGCCTATCACGGCCGTTCAAACCCATGCGCCAGGTAATAACGCGGCAATTGGTGGCGTTAAAGTATCGACAGAAAATGGCTGGTTCGCAGCGCGTCCTTCTGGCACCGAACAAATTTATAAAATCTATGCGGAAAGCTTTAACGGTGAAAGCCACTTACAGGAGCTAATTGCTGAAGCCGAAGCCTTAGTCGGAAAAATAATCAAATAAGTACAAAAATGAATCACTTTAAATTCCTTTTTGTAAATTAATTGTTAAAAATCGCATGAATGCATACGAATTCATGCGATTTTTTGTTATTTTAACAAAATTATTACAACATAATCGTTTAAGCGCTGCTATATTGCTGTCATATTCTGAAGTTATTCTGTAATTAAATTACGTTTTCGGTGTGTAAACACCGCTTCTACTTAAGAGTGAGACGCAAAATGAACGCAAAAGCGACCAAGACGCAACCCTCTCCAGTGATCGATAGGGCTGCATTCAAAGCAGCGGTTATTAAACACTTACACTGCACGCTAGGCACCGACGAAAACAAAGCAAACAATCACGCTTGGTGGAAAGCAACCTGTGCTGCCATTCAAGAACAAGTACTTGAAGGGTTGCGTAAAACCCAGAAAAGTCATTACCTGAACGACACGCGCGCCGTTCATTACTTCTCTGCTGAATTCCTAATGGGCCGTTTGCTTTCAAACAACCTGCAAAACTTTGGCTTATTCGATGTAGCGAGTGGCGCGTTGAAAGAGCTAGGTGTTGAAATTTCAGACATTCTTGAAGAAGAGCCAGATATGGCGCTGGGTAATGGTGGCCTTGGCCGACTAGCGGCTTGCTTCATCGACTCATTAGCGACAATGGAATTACCTGCAATAGGTTATGGTATTCATTACGAGCACGGTTTGTTCCGCCAAGAAATTAAAAGCGGTGAGCAAATCGAGCGTCCAGACAGCTGGCGTCACTACGGTAATCCTTGGGAAATTTGCCGTCCAGAATCTATTCAAGAAGTATCACTTTACGGCTATGTAGAGACTAAATACGGCGACAACGGTCGTGTGCTGAAAGAATGGCACCCTGGCTCAATTGTAAAAGGTGTGCCGTGGGATATTCCTGTTGTAGGTTATGAAGGTAAAACCGTAAACGTATTGCGGTTGTGGCAGTCAGAAGCGTCTGGCTACTTCAATTGGGACGTATTCAATGCTGGTGGTTATGTTGATGCACAGCGTGAAAATGTATCAGCTGAAACTATTTCAAAAGTACTTTATCCAAACGATGAGACCGAAGCGGGTAAAGAGCTTCGCCTTATTCAGCAGTACTTCTTCTGCTCGTGCTCGCTTAAAGACATTATCCGTCGTTACAAGCGTGCTCATGGTGACGATTGGAGCCGTTTCGCCGATCAGGTTGTTATTCAGCTAAACGACACGCACCCAGCTATTTCTATACCAGAGCTAATGCGCATTCTTGTTGACCGCGCAGAGCTTGGTTGGGATGAAGCGTGGGGGATTTGTACAAAAGTATTTGCATATACCAACCACACCTTGCTACCAGAGGCACTTGAAAAGTGGCCTGCGCGCATGATTGAGAAGATCCTTCCTCGTCATCTAGAAATCATTTATGAAATTAACCACCGCTTTATGGCAGAGGTTGATAAGAAGTGGCCTGGCGACAATGCCATGAAAGCTAAGCTTTCAATCATTGAAGAAGGTAACGAGAAGATGGTTCGTATGGGCCACCTGTCGGTAATCGGTTCATTTGCTGTTAACGGTGTGGCAGAAATGCACTCTCGTCTTGTTAAGTCGTCTCTGTTCCCAGAGTTCGATGAACTATATCCTGGTAAGCTAACTAACGTAACCAACGGTATTACGCCACGCCGCTGGTTGAAAGCGTGTAATCCAGCGCTGTCTAAGCTAATCGATAAAAAGATTGGTGACGACTGGCCGCGCGACTTAGACAAACTGCAAGGGTTGGCTAAATTTGCAAGCAATAAAACGTTCCAGAAGCAGTTCATGAAAGTGAAGCTTGAGAACAAAGAGTTGCTAGCAGAGGAAATTCGCAAGTCACTTGATATAGAAGTAGACGTCAACGCCATTTTCGATGTGCAGATTAAGCGTTTGCACGAGTATAAGCGTCAACACTTAGCGCTTCTGAATATTATGGCGCTATACCGTCGTATTCTAGAAAACCCTGATTACGATATGCACCCGCGTGTATTTGTGTTTGGTGCTAAAGCCGCACCGGGCTACAAGCTTGCGAAAGATATTATCTTCGCTATTAACAAGGTAGCGGATAAGATCAACAATGATCCGCGCGTAAATAACAAGATTAAAGTAGCATTCTTACCAAACTACCGTGTATCACTCGCTGAAAAAATGATTCCAGCGGCGGACGTATCTGAGCAAATCAGTACGGCAGGTAAAGAGGCATCTGGAACCGGTAATATGAAGCTTGCACTGAACGGTGCGGTAACTATTGGTACACTTGATGGTGCAAACGTTGAAATTGCTGAAGAAGTCGGCGATGACAACATCTTTATCTTCGGACTTACAGTAGAAGAAGTGAACGAGCTTAAAGCGAATGGCTATAACCCACATGACTACTACTATAAAGATCCAGAAATTAAAGCTGTGCTGGATTGGTTAGAAACGGATTACTTTACGCCAGGTAAACCAGGTGCATTGGTGTCAATTAAGCAAAGCTTACTTGACAACGGTGACCCGTACATGGTGCTTGCAGATTTCCGTGCTTATTCTGATGCACAAATTGCAGTTGATGCTGCATACCGCGACAAAGAGCGTTGGGCGGAAATGGCCATCATCAATACAGCGAAGATGGGTAAGTTTACCTCAGATCGTTCAATTCGTGACTACGTAGAACGCGTTTGGAAACTTTCACCGTGTAAGATTGAAAGCTAATCGCAGAACCGTAAAGAAATAGCCCGGCAGTGGTACACTCGCCGGGTTTTTTATTACCCTCTAAATACTTCTTCATTGTTTCGTATCGGGTTCAAAATACGGCACAGTTTGTTCTTAACGTCACCAGAAATAAGTACTACAGCCATGTTTTTTGTCCATAATTAGGCTAATGTTGTACAAAAGTATAAGACGGTATGCAAAATAATACGCTACTGTCGTTGCGCCTTTCGTAGCGCCATGGTTTTATATAACTAGTTGTTTTTAGTACCTCGAAGCGTAAAGCTCAAGGAAAACATCATGAGCCAACACACATCACTGGCAACCATTCCCAATCGCTATGCGTTTATCGATAGCATTTCGAAGCAAGCGTCTCGCAGTGCTTCTATTTCATTGATGCTGGTCGATGTAGTACGTTTTTCTGATGTAACAACCAGTCTGGGCATTCATGTAGGCGATCGCTTTTTACTTGAAATAGCCAACCGCATTCAACTTCTCTTTGGGCAATCGGTATCAATTGGGCGTATCAGCGGTGATGTTTTTGGCATCGTTTTTCCTAATGAAAGCAATGAGGTTGTAATGCGACAGATGTTCGAACGCTTAGTCGAGCATTTCAAAACGCCTATGCACTATGACGGTACGGCTTTTATTGCAGACTTTAACGTAGGTGTGGTGTGCAGTATTAAGAATGACTTTGATATCACTTCCTTTGTTTCCCGAGCAGAAGCGGCTTTAAAACAAGCAAAAGAAAACAAATACGAAAATTACTTCGCATTGACTAAGTTAGACAAAACCGACACGGGCAGAAGTTTGGCGCTAAAAGCAGATTTAAAACGTGCATTAACACAAAATGAACTCGAGCTTTACTATCAACCAAAAGTCGATCTGACAACGCTAGAAGTAGTGGGGGCTGAGTGCTTACTTCGCTGGAATCACCCTCTTGATGGCGTCTTATTCCCAGGTCCGCTAATCGAAGCGGCCGAGTCTTATAATATGATGAGCGAACTGGGCTACTGGACGCTTGAGCAAGCCTTTAGGGCGCTCTCGGAATTGGACCTAATGAGGCGGTCTCTAATGCTGTCTGTGAATATTTCTCCTACACAGTTATACGACAACCAGTTAGTTCCAACCCTGACGATGCTGAGTCGTACGTATTCAATGCCGCTTTCGTTAATCGAGTTGGAGCTTACCGAGGACGTGGCACTGTCTAATTCATTAATGGTGAAAAAGCAGTTAGATGAGCTGCGAAGCTTAGGCGTATCTATTTCTGTAGATGATTTTGGTAAAGGGTATTCAAATCTTGCTTATATTCGAGATCTGGATTTGGATGCGCTGAAAATCGATAAATCCTTTGTGATGGAACTTGAAGCTCACCCTGTTAATCGCGCCATTATCGAAGCGGCGAAAGTGATAGGGCATGCAAAAGAGTGCTGTGTAGTCGCCGAGGGCATAGAAACCGTAGAGCAGCTTCACATACTCAGAGAAATAGGGGTTACACAAGGGCAGGGATACCTATTCTCTCGCGCCATTCCATTCGATGATTTCGTACAGCTTACCCAACAAGAGATAATTATCGGAAACTCGCCTAGACGCGCTCAAGCATAGTATCTGAAAGTGCGGCAATCTGTAGTTCCGTTGTTCAATGCTTACAGCTACTGGGAATTAAACAGTGAGATAACGTGATTTTGAAGGTCTGTCTGGGTACACTGGAAGCATTCGAGATTAGACAACGTAGACAAAGCTCACACTTATGCAAGAACTTATCGAAAGCGGCCAATTTTTAACACTTTCTCGCCGTAATTCCGCATTATTTGAACGCTCTCATCAATTTACATTAGCTAATGGTACGCTCGTCGATATTACCGCACCTGGCATTATTAGTTTTTCAGTTCAACCAACCTCTAAGCCTAATAAACGCATTGTTTTATCGTGTGGTGTTCACGGTAATGAAACCGCACCTATCGAAATCTGTGATGATTTGGTTAAGGGGATCCTTACAGGGAACATAACGCTGGCACATGATGTTTTGTTCTTATTTGGCAACCTGCCCGCGATGGATATTGCAGAGCGTTTCGTTGAAGAAAACATGAACCGCTTGTTTAGCGGTGCACACTCGAAGGGCGAAGGTTTAGTGAACGCAGAGCGCGTTCGTGCTAAACAGCTCGAAGATGCTGTGGCGTCTTTCTTTGAAGCGGGTGAGGGCACCCGATATCACTACGACCTACACACTGCAATTCGGGCCTCTAAAAATGAAAAGTTTGCGGTATATCCTTATCTTCATGACAGAATACACAGCAAAGGGCAGCTGGCATTTCTCGCAGCGTGTGGCGTGAAAACCATATTGCTGTCGGAAAGTTCGACAACCACCTTTAGCTATTTCTCGTCATATCGATACAACGCGCACGCGTTTACGGTTGAACTTGGCAAAGTGCGTCCATTTGGGCAAAACGATATGCGTCGATTTGAAGATGCTAGGAAAGCAATTACACAGCTCATTACCCAATCCGAATACGCGCCAACCGTCGATATGAATGAGTTGGATATCTATCGCGTTAACCAAGTCATTAATCGAAATGAAGAACAGTTTACGCTTCATTTCAATGACGATACGCCAAACTTCACTGACTACCCTAAAGGCACGGTATTGGCTTCTGAACCGGGTAAAGAGTACATAGCAGAGCAGGATGGCGAAGCCATTGTTTTCCCGAATGCAAAAGTGGCCATTGGACAACGCGCCTTATTAACCGTTGTGCCTACTACGCTGGAAAAACTAGATGTTTAAACTTGATAGCCGTTTACACAATGATACATTTTTTGTCTGTGATCTTACGCTGTGTCGTGTACTGTTAATGAATGATAGTCAGTTTCCGTGGCTTATTTTAGTGCCAATGAAAAATGACATAGCGGAAATTTTCGACTTGTCAGAAGAAGATCAGATTACTTTACTCAAAGAGTCTGCATTGGCATCAAGAGCCATGCAGGCCTTGTTTTCACCGCTTAAACTTAACGTGGCAGCACTAGGCAATGTGGTAAGGCAGCTTCATGTTCATCACGTCGCACGTTTTGAAAATGATTGTGCGTGGCCAAAACCGGTGTGGGGCAACCAGCCAGCAGTGGCATATAACACTAACGATGCTCAGGCACTTGTTAAGTCTGTTAAGCAGTGGTTTGAAGACAACAGCTAGAGGGCGCACGCCCTTAATAGCGACAAATAAACAGTTCACATTAAAAGGAGTTACGCATGATTGTTTCAACTACCCCAACGCTTGAAGGGCATAAAATTGAAGCTTATTACGGTATTGTTGTGGGCGAGGCCGTGATGGGCGCAAACGTATTTAAAGATCTTTTCGCTTCTATTCGCGATATCGTTGGCGGTCGTTCTGGATCGTATGAAGAAGAGTTAACCACCGCACGTAAGTTAGCGTTTACGGAGCTTGAGCACGAGGCGAGAAGCATGGGCGCAAATGCAGTGGTTGGCATCGACTTAGACTATCAAGTGATTGGCGATAAAGGCAGTATGCTTATGGTGAGCATTAGCGGTACCGCGGTGAAAACAACCCCTTTATAAGATTATGAAGGGCGTATGCTTTGGTGAATTAACGTTTATCAATTAAGTGCCGATCAATACCAATCCGCATAGATAACTGCCCACTCAGAAGGTGCTGGCAAGTTTCCTAGCGAAGCGTGGGAATGCAGGAATGGCTGTTCCCTTTCAAATTCCCAGAATGAAGTTAGGAAGCTTGCCAGACCTTCCCGAAGGGCGAGTTTAAAATGTCCGTACTCTTTGTTGTGTCACCTTAATGTAGAACCACTATACCTGCGGTAACACGCCGCGATTACGAACATTTTAAGTCTCGCTGAGTGGGTAATTATCTATGCGGACTGGTATAAAATAGCGATAAGCAAAAAGCGACACAATCCAATCAAAAAAGGGCAGCCTAAGCGTTTCAAAAAGCTTTGCTGCCCTTTTCTATCTGTAAGACTAGGCTTTATTTGGCCGCATTTTCTATTGCTTGCTCTTCAACAGCATCAGCATCAATGGCAATCGTATCTACGATCACTGCGCATGCTGCATCACCCGTAATATTTAGCGCAGTGCGGATCATGTCGAAAATTCTGTCCAAGGCAAATAGCAGGGGTAAACCTTCAATGGGAATGCCGGCAGCAAGCAACACCGCAACGACCAAGAATGATGGCCCAGGAACGCCCGCTTGACCAACCGCGCCAAGGGTAGAGGTTAGGACGATGGCAACATATGCACCCATTGATAAATCTATATTGAAAAGCTGCGCAAAAAACACCGCTACCAAGCCATAATAAATGGCATTTCCGCTCATGTTGATGGTGGCGCCTAACGGCAGTACAAAAGATGCCGTTGCGTTTCTTACACCTAGCTCATTCTCTACTGTGTTCATAGTAACCGGCAGTGTCGCCATGGATGACGCGGTCGAAAGAGCTACCGCCTGAGGCTTTTTCATAGCCACGAGAAATGATTTAGCCGACGTTTTTGTAAATAGCTGTACCAAAAGGGGGTAAACCACAAAACCAAATACTAAAATTGCCGCAGTAAACACCAAGAAGAGTTTGAATACCACCATGAGCGCGGCAAAACCAAATGTTCCTACCGCCTCTGCCATTAAACCAAATACGCCGATAGGCGCGATTTTCATCACACAGTTGATCATCCACACCATGGCATCAACGATAGTGTTCACGCCATTTAAAATAGGCTCGCGGTTCTTTTTAGGCTGTTTAGAAAGGGCGAGGCCAAAGAACAAGCAAAACACCAGAATTTGAAGAATGTTCGCGTTGGTTAACGAGGCAAATACGTTAGTGGGGATCATACCCGTAACGGTAGCCCAAAATGAAGGTAGCTCACCTTTAGAGGCGTATTCACCAGAGAACATACCTTCTACCGCAGAAACGTCGATACCTATTCCTGGCTTAAACACCTCACCCATAATGAGGGCCAGTGTTACGGCAAGTGCTGACGTTAACGCAAAATAAGCAAGGGTAGATAGCCCCACTTTTCCTGCATTAGTGCTGTTGCCAAGCCCCGCAGCGCCAGAGATAAGCGCTACTGCCACCAGTGGAATGACCAGCATTTTAATTAAATTAATAAAAATGGCACCTAGTGGTGCGAACATTTCAGCGCTTTCACCCATAAAGGCGCCAACAGCGGTGCCAATAATCATGGCAATGACAACTTGTACGCCGATATTGCCCAGTAAGGATTGTTTTTTAGACACGTCTAGAACCTCTTAGAGTGTGTTTAAATGTGAAAAGTGATTTGTGAATGAATAATTGAGAGCCCTAATACTGAAGTGCCCGCGTCGGCATAAACAATGGGTAAAAGCTTCTAATTATAAAAGCCTCTAATTATAAAAGCCTCGAATTATAAAAGCTTTACTTAGGCTTCGATTAAAATGCCGCGATTGACGCTATTAGAATAGGGTTATTTCATTGGGGTGTTGCTGTCTTTATCTTGGTCATGGTCTTTAAGGGATGTACTCGCGCTTTCACTGCCCTTGTTTGAATCGTCGTCACTATCATCATAAGGTTTAGAAGGTGTCGGAAATTTAAATCTAGCACTGTATTTAAGCAGCGTGATATTCCCAATCACAACGCCCAATACTAAAACAATAATGATGATGACCCAGGTAGTACTCATAAAAATTCCGTAGGCTACAGCCCTTTGTTCAATACATAGCGATTATACAAGCTAGGTAGCTGTGGCAAAATACATGTTTTGCCTTCTATATCGCTTTGTTCGATGGCTTTCGTAAAGCCATCTAAGTGCCTGGCATTTTCGAAAGCACACGCTGTGTTTCGAAAGCTTAAATGCCATGGCTCTACTGCGACGCCACCCGTATTAACCGAAAAAGGGCGATAAAAGCCAAACTGTTCCATATTGTCAGCTAGCCAACATGAAAGGGCATGGCACGGTCCGCCAGAAAGGTATTCGCGTTCGACAAGATTAAACTTGCCCCCCCAGTTATGCACGGCAGCTCTGTCGTACACGTCGATGTCAGTGCCCCAGTGGTGGCGACTGCCGCCGGGAAGTGCTGACCATGTCAAAATAGCATGAAGCTTTTCATTATCGCTTAGTGCCTCGAATGGCAGTTCATCACCGTTGGTATCAAGAAGCTGTGCTTGACCTGCCCATTTGCGGTTAAAAATAGCAGTTTGCCTGTCGAAATCTCGAAAGCTACTGACCAACTGTAAGTCTATACCGTCTTTTTGCGCAGCATCTTGCATGGCAAGAAACGGCGATATCACGTCGCGATGCAGTCTATGGCCGTTGCCAGCATCAACGAGATAGTCGTTGTGCTGGCCTAACCACGCTTTTTCTGGCACTTGATTCATAACCATCAATAGCGGCTATTGAGCCAGCAAGCGTTCTAAGATACCGAAGTACATATCAGCAAGCTGTTCAAGGTCAGACATTTTCACGCACTCGTCAATTTTGTGAATAGTGGCATTCACCGGGCCTAGCTCTATCACTTGTGCGCCTGTTGGCGCGATAAAGCGACCATCAGATGTACCGCCAGCAGTAGACAGCACGGTAGGTGTTCCTTTAACCGCCGCTATTGCACCTTGAGTGGCTTCTAACAGGGCACCCGTATCGGTCAAAAAGGGTTGACCGTTAAACGTCCATTTAATCTCGTACTCCAGTTCGTGGGCTTCCAAAATTGCCGTGACTCTCTCAATGAGAATTTGGTCGGTTACTTCCGTTGAAAAACGGAAGTTGAAGCAAACGTGCATCTCGCCCGGGATCACATTGCCCGCACCTGTACCCGCGTGAATGTTTGATATCTGGAAGCTGGTGGGAGGGAAAAAGTCGTTACCGTTATCCCAATGAGATTTAGCTAGCTCGTCAAGGGCCGCCATTGCACTGTGAACAGGGTTTTTAGCTAAATGAGGGTAGGCGACATGGCCTTGGACACCTTTCACTACTAAATCACCCGTTAATGAACCTCTACGGCCATTCTTAACAATATCGCCTACTTCGTCGGTTGAAGAGGGTTCGCCAACAATACACCAATCAATTTTTTCATTGCGGGCTTCAAGGGTATCAATAACGCGGGTGGTACCGTTTATAAAAGGGCCTTCTTCGTCGCTAGTAATAAGGTACGCAATACTTCCCTTGTGATCAGGGTATTTGTTCACAAACTCGCGGGTGGCTACTAGCATAGCGGCAAGACTGCCTTTCATGTCAGCTGCGCCCCGCCCATGCAGATAGCCGTCAACTTCTGTCGCGGTAAATGGCGGTGTTTTCCATGCTGACTCAGGGCCACTAGGCACTACATCAGTGTGGCCTGCGAAACAAAATACCGGGCCTTCTTTACCTCTGCGAGACCAAAGGTTCGTCGTGTCTTCAAATACCATGGTTTCATTATTAAACCCTAAAGCACCTAAAAACTCGCCCATGGCTTCTTGGCAACCTGCGTCTTCTGGCGTTACAGAACGGCGGTTTATTAATTGTTTAGCAATTTCAATAACAGAGTCGTTTAACAAAATATTTCCTCATACTGCGCGGGTTTGAAGCCAATATAAAACGCGTTGTCATGAACAAGGATAGGGCGTTTAACCATGGCAGGATGAAGCTCTAGCAGGGCCAGTGCTTTATCTTTATCTAGATTCGCTTTCTCTTGCTCTTCTAGCTGGCGAAAGGTCGTGCCGCGTTTGTTGAGCATTGCTTCCCAGCCAAGCTCAGACTCTGCTCGTACAAGAAAGTCGTTATCTATCCCATCCTTGCGGTAATCGTGAAATGTGAAAGCGATATCGTTGTCTGCTAACCATTTTTTTGCTTTTTTAATGGTGTCACAGTTTGGGATCCCATAAAGGATTGTGCTCATGGTGATTTATTCCGTACTACTTTGTTGTTTGTAAATGAAAGACGCTGGTTAGAACAGTGCCATTATGTGGCGCTGTTTCGAAGAGCTAGAGAAAATAGAAAACCGCAATAGCCCGAAAACAGTGCGCCTGTACATTTTTGTTTTTCAATGTGCTCCATCATACAAGCTGTTGATACGTTGATAAACTCACTTGCGATGATTTTTAATAGTAAATCACTCAGGGCTGAAAGCCTGTTTTACAATTAGGTCAACAGGCCTTAGAGGTAAAGTGTCAACAACGTATCTTCGCCCGCTTCGACAAACTTTTGATGCGTAGGCACCACGCCGATAAGCGCATTTGCATTAAGCAACGTCATTGAACAGGTATTGCTAACACCGCGCTGCTTTAGCCATGCAGCATTCACGGTAAAAAGTACTTGTTTAAGTCTTATTTCATCGCCCCGTTTCAAAGAACAGGCGAATTGTGCGCCATGCAAATGACTAGTATCGCCACCATATTTAATCTTGCATCTAAGGCCCGCGCTAGACTGTATGTCGATAGCGTAATCTAGCGGGGAAACGCTCAATACTTTGCCAGCGAAAGGCGATAAAACAGTATTTGATGTTGAGCTTATTGCTGCACCAGGCCCCATAAGGCCACTTTTATAATAGGGATCGTCAATGTGTGAGAGTGAAACCACTTGCCCTGAAAATGGGCTTAAAGTTACAAACTGCTTGGTAAAACTGTCTGGTGCGTATTGTAGTTGCTTAGCATTCACGGTATTAGACGTCCTCACTTACCGAATAGCCAGCTTTTTTAAGCGCACTAATGGCATCTTTTAGTTTATTGTCTTTTACTAAAAAGAAGTCAGTGTCGAAGGTTGATACCACAAATATGGCCACTTTTGCTGATGCTAACACTTGGCCGATTTGGGCCATGATCCCTACCATGGACAAGTGCAAAGGCCCTAACAGTTCAAGTGCACGCCAACCTTCATCACTATCTAGTGACGGTACGTCTACCGAGTCAGGCACAACAATAGATAGTTCATCTTCTGTTTTACCTAAGAAAAAAAGAGGGCTATTAAGTACAGATGCGGGGATATTGGTTTCAGGATCCAAGCTGTGAATGGTAAACAAAGATTCTCTGACTAAAAGTGTTTGTTTGGGCATGAGAAACCGAAAAAAAGATAACTTCGAAGATATTCACATTAAACCACTAACTGTGATTAAGTGCTACGTGTTATCCACTTAATCTGTGGATAAGTTTGTTGAGTAGTTTGGGGCTTTGTTGTAAGTGTATGTATTTAAAGGGATAAATAAACTGTACAAACAATGTTCAGTGGATAACATTCTCAATTTCACAAGCATTTTCCACAGGCCATGTCTACAACTAAAATAAAAAATGTTTTGTAATTTTGCAATTTCTTAGCTTGACAACCATGGCTTTTTTCAGAAATTTGCGTATTACTAAAACGCGAGATTCAAATGATCGAACTCTTTTTGCCATGTTGATCTTTGATGTACAGCAAAGGTCAATAGACTCTAGCCTTTTTACCTTTAAAACATCGGTACATTAAAATGATCTATTAGTTAACAAATATTCAGTAAGGTACTACTGTTAGTAGTTAATTTAGTCTTGGGTTTTGCTTATTGAAGCAATGGGGCATTGCGCTTATCAGTTATGTAGCTTACTAGGTATCTGATCTCTAACCAGAACAAGAGCGCTGACTAGAAAAAATGCCTCAACCATAAATAGAGCCCTAACAAAACAACAGCCCTAAACAAAAAACAGAGGGAGAGACAATGTCAGATTCTTCATGGTGCGATATTACGGTAGAAAACGCAGACGAACTTGTCAGCTTTTATGAAGCTGAAATACCAGTCCGCATAGATAATTACCCACTCAGCGAGAGTTAAAATGTTCGTAATCGCGGCGTGTTACCGCAGGTATAGTGGCTCTACATCAAGGTGACACAACAAAGAGTACGGACATTTTAAACTCGCCCTTCGGGAAGGTCTGGCAAGCTTCCTAGCTTCATTCTGGGAATTTGAAAGGGAACAGCCATTCCTGCATTCCCACGCTTTGCTAGGAAACTTGCCAGCGCCTTGTGAGTGGGTAATTATCTATGCGGACTGGTATAACTGGATGGAAGAAAGAGCCCATAGATATGGGTGGGTACAATGATTATGTCATGATGAAGGCCGACGGCACACCTGTGGGCGGCATTTGTCATAAGCGGGGTGTAAACGCGCAGTACCCAAGCGGATGGATTAATTACTTTACCGTAGATAATTTAGATGCCGCGTTGAAAGAAGTTACTTCCAAAGGTGGAAAACAGGCGGGTGATATACGTCATCATGGCAAAGACAGCTTTTGTGTCATTATTGACCCAAGCGGCGCTGCGTGCGCGCTTTATGAAAAAGGCAGCAAGTGATGAGACTTGCTGCCCTAGTATTGCGTTAGCTATCTACTTACTTGTTTAGTACGCCGCGATTTACCTGATCGCGTTCAATTGACTCAAATAGTGCCTTGAAGTTACCCTCGCCGAAACCTTCGTCTTGTTTGCGTTGGATAAATTCAAAGAACACTGGGCCGAAAACGGTTTCAGAAAATATCTGAAGCAGTAGGCGAGGCTCACCATTTTCCGTTGTGCCGTCCAATAGAATACCGCGCTTTTGTAGCTCATCTACGTTTTCGCCGTGCCCAGGAAGACGTTCTTCAAGCATATCGTAGTAAGTGTTTGGTGGAGGCGTCATAAACTTCATACCTTTCGCTTTAAGCTTATCTAAACACGCCACTAGGTCGTCACAAGCGAAAGCGATATGCTGAATACCTTCACCATTGTACTTCATTAAGAACTCTTCAATTTGGCCACCACCGCCAACCGCCTCTTCATTTAGCGGTATGCGAATTTTACCGTCTGGCGCCGTCATTGCTTTCGATAATAGACCCGTGTATTCACCTTTAATATCGAAATAGCGAATTTCTTTAAAGTTGAATAGCTTTTCGTAGAACCCTGCCCAGAAATTCATGCGGCCGCGGTACACATTATGGGTGAGGTGATCGAGCGTATGGAAGCCACATCCTTCAGGATGGCGATCAACGCCTTCAATCCAATTGAAGTCGATGTCGTAAATGGTATTTTCGCCTTCATAACGGTCTATAAGGTAAAGCATCGCACCGCCAATACCTTTAATAGCAGGAAGTTTCAGTTCCATTGGACCGGTATGGGTATCCATAGGCTGAGCACCGCGGGCAAGCACTTCTTTATATGCGTGCTGTGAATCTTTAACGCGGAATGCCATACCACACGCTGATGGACCGTGTTCTTCGGCATAATAGGCTGCATGACATTTTTTTTCGTAGTTACTTAATAAATTGATGTCGCCTTGTCGCCATAATTCCACGTCTTTTGATTTGTGGCGAGCAACAAGGGTAAAGCCCATAGCTTCAAAAATGGGTTCCAACATGCCCTTTTTAGGCGCAGTGAACTCTAAAAATTCAAACCCGTCTAAACCAATAGGGTTTTCAAACAAATCAGCCATAGCGATACATCCTCAACGTAAATCACATTTTATAATTGTTACCTGATTGTAAGGGCGCAGTGAAAAAGCAAGCAATAGGTGTCGAGTTCAAGGATTTTGGGCATGGAAAGCAAAGCTGTAACGTTTTGTTTTCACCCGTGAGTGAGATGCTGAGTTAGGGAAAGCTAACTTTCCCTAACTTGTTGAAAATAAATGCTATTAAGCAAAGGTGATGCTTGTCGGTAGTGTTCAAAAATCAGTACAATTGCTTGTTTAGGTATCGGTACGTGTAACGTTACAAATCCCAGGGCGCTTATTTTTCACCATCGTAGTACTTTTTAAGGCCTTTCCAGCACGCCAAATAATTTCGTTGACGAATATCACTGTTTAAAGCGAACTCCGTTGGCGCAATGGCATAGCGAGATTCAAACATAAACGCCAGCGTGTTTTCATAGCGCTGTGGTGAAAGCTCGGCGTTCGAGGCTTTTTCAAATACTTCAGCTTCTGGGCCATGGGGAGTCATACAGTTGTGAAGGCTCATGCCGCCGGGCACAAAACCGTGTTCTTTGGCGTCGTACATCCCCTCAATTAGCCCCATAAACTCGCTCATAATATTTCTGTGGTAATACGGTGGGCGAAAAGTATTTTCAGCAACCATCCACCTTGGAGGGAAAATAACGAAGTCAACGTTCGCCGTACCTTCCAGCTCAGATGGTGAGGTAAGCACGGTAAATATCGACGGATCCGGGTGGTCAAAACTTACGGTGTTCATAACGTTGAAACGGGACAAATCATATTTATAAGGGGCAGAGTTACCTACCCAAGCCACCACATCAAAGGGAGAGTGATCGAGTTTTGCTTCGAACAAATTTCCACAGAACTTGTTTACCAAAGTGTGAGGCGTCTCATTATCTTCAAACCACGCCGTGGGATAGCAAAAATCACGCTGGTTCGCATAGCCATTCGCGCCTACAGGGCCACGCTCTGGCAGCACAAAAGGATGACCGTAGTTTTCGCATATATATCCGCGAATTGGCCCATTAATAGGGTTAACCGAAAAACGAACGCCACGAGGAATAACGGCTATTTCACCTACAGATAAGTTGAGCCTACCAAACTCGGTGGTGATCAGCATGTCGCCTAGCTGGGGGACAATAAGCATTTCTCCGTCTGATGAGTAGAAAACACGATTTTGCATATTAGCACTGGCACTGTAGCAGTGAATGCCCATACCTACTTGGGCTTTAGCGTCACCGTTAGTGGCGATGGTTACAAGCGAGTCTACAAAATCAACGTCTTTTTCTGGTAAGGGTACAGGGTCCCACCTAAGTACATTCGGAGGGCAATGGACATCAGACTCAGGTGCTGTTCTTAACAGGCCGTTATCAATTTTTTCAAAGTCGCCCATAGCAATAGAGGGGCGTAAACGATATGTCCAGCTGCGGCGGTTTTCTGCTCGTGGGGCAGTAAATGCTGTACTGCTAAACTGTTCAGCGTAAAGCTTATAATTCACTTTTTGTGGGCTGAACTGGCCTTTAGGAAGGGCACCCGGCAGTGCCTCTGTCTCGTGCTCGTTATTAAAACCCGTTAAATACGACAAATTATCCATAAACCCTCCCACTGGCGGCCATCGATGTGGCTGTACAGATGAATGCTAAATAAAGTAGTTACAAATGAAACTATGTGGTTTAGGCTAGAGGTAAATGAAATGTAAATCAATGGCCGTGGGCGAGTAGAGGGATTGGAGCCAACGTCATTTGGTACGCTAGCTTTACACCTTTTATGTGAGGGCCACTACAAGGTTACACGTATTGCGTGTTTTTAATGCACGATGTTAGCTGTGAAAGTTACCTGGGTTAATGTTGAACGCGCCTGAACGCTCGACAGATGGTAGCGACACTTTGGGTATAAGTAACGCCTAAGGTAAATGAAAAACAACCATGGCTTTTAGGGCGGTCGCAGAAGTAAAAATAGCAAGAGTAATACAGTGATAAGGGCTTAAAACATGCAGCTAGAAGATATGCTTGCCTACAAGGTAGCCATGCTTGCGAGCGATTTAAGTGAATCGCTCTCAAAAGAATATGCAGAATATAAACTTACTAAACCAGAGTGGCGAATTTTAGCCACATTAGGCGGCCGAAATGAAAGCTCGCCAAAATCACTGCTAACGGCAAAAGAAATCGCTATTGCAACACGACTAGATAAAGTGCAGGTTTCGCGAGCGCTGGAGCGATTGGTTAAGCGAGATGCTATCGTTAAGCGTGTGAGCAAGCGAGATAAACGGGCCACATTAATTTCATTGTCAGTGGAAGGAGAACGAATCTATCGGGCGCTGTTGCCTAAAATTGTGGCTTGGCAAAATAAGCGTTTGGAAAATATCACTGAAGATGAGTATCGAATATTTGTAAAAGTGATAGATGCACTAACGCCTTAAGATTCGGGTGAAGTCGTTGAAAAGTCTGGTCTGAGCAGATGTGAGGGCATTGCTATAAAGGTTACTTTCGCGCCTTTAACTGTTAAATTCCCCCGAAACTAATTAAATGGGGAAGTTATTGGATTTATTAGTCATGGCTTGCTACCCCCTAAATATTTATCAAGCGCTTCTATTCGGCGCACAGCGAGGACATTGAGTGGCACCCTTAGAAATATACGCAGGTAAAAAAGCACGTGAATCCATAATGAAAAACGGATTTACGCCTGAGTTATTTAGCTATTTTCTGGGGGCATCTGGCGGCCCGAAATGGTTTTCTCTGGCTGGTCTAGATCGCGTACTGTTCCCTGAGTGGTTTGCCAACGTTAAGCATCAAATTCACGTGATTGGCTCTTCAGCAGGTGCGTTTCGTACCATTTGCGCTGTTCAAAATGATCCCCTAGCAGCCATAAATCGTCTAGCCTCTTCTTATTCAACAACGACCTATAGCAGTGATAAGCCTACGCCTAGAGAAATTACGGCTAAAGCTGAAGACCTGCTGAAAGAAATGGTGGATGAAGCAGGTAAGCAAGAAGTGCTGTCTAACTCCCGCTTTAAAGCTCACCTGATCGTTGCTAAATGTTTAGGTGCTACTCGTTTTGAAAGTAAGTTTAGGCAACTTTCGGGCTTGGCGATGAGTGCAGCGGCCAATACAGTGAACCGACGACACCTTTCTCGTTTATACAAGCGCTATGTGTTCTCAACGCCGGGTACGGAGTTTGCGATAAACGATCCGTATCAACTGCCTACTCAGTACCATGCATTAACACGTGGAAATATTCATACCGCGCTGCTAGCGTCTGGTTCTATTCCTGTGGTAATTGAGGGCGTACAGCAAATTGAAGGTGCGCCAGCCGGAATGTATCGAGATGGCGGTATTATTGACTACCATTTCGACTTGTCCTTCGGACCAGATGATGGCTTAGTGTTATACCCTCATTTTTATGACAAGCCCATTCCAGGCTGGTTCGACAAGGGCTTGAAGGGCAGAGTGCCTCATCGTTCAAGCTACGATAACGTTGTAATGCTTGTGCCTTCTGCATCGTTTGTGGCGAACTTACCTTATAGCAAAATCCCCGACAGAAAAGATTTCGAGGTGCTCGATGCAGATACACGCATCAAATATTGGCAAACGGTTTTAAAAGAAACCGACAGATTGGGGGAGTATTTTATGCGTGCTGTAAACGACGGATCTTTAGTAGACGCTATCAAGCCGCTTCCATTTAAAATGATTTAAGTTAATCGCAATTGTTGAAGAAAATGGCTAATTGCTGTCAAATTAGTCACTTGAATCGTCATTTGATAAGTTTTCCTTGCAGGCAACGCTCGTGCTAAGTATTATACGCGCCGTTGCTTGGCATTCGCCCACCTATCAGGTGCAACAAAATTCTATATGCGTCTATAGCTCAGTTGGTTAGAGCGCTACCTTGACATGGTAGAGGTCCCCTGTTCGAATCAGGGTAGACGCACCATCTTACGATTTAATTTCATCTTTTATTTACCCAAGTTCTGCGTAACACGCACTGCTACCCTTTTCTCTATTCAGCGATATTCATGAGTAATTTAACATTTTTAATGTCGGGTGGTCTGTGTGATTTGGACTACACTAAAAGAATGGTGGCCGTTTTTTATATCTTTGCTATCTAACAATTTAGCACTCGCGGGAGTACGATGAGCTTACAGAAATACCAAGAGCCCCCGTTATTTGAACAACATGGTTCGGCTGAAAGGCGGTTCCTTCAGCTTATTAGTGCCTTGCCAAAGGTATCGGTGCAAGGTTATGACAAGCACCGAAAAGTTATCTACTGGAATAAATCAAGTGAAGACATGTATGGCTTTCGTGAGTGCGAAGCACTAGGTCAAAAACTTGAAGATCTCATTATTCCCTCGTTCATGAAAAGTGAAGTGATAAAGTTACATCAGCGATGGATAGATTACGGTGAGGCAATTCCTTCAGACGAACTCGTGCTTGAGAAGAAAAGTGGCGAGCCTATCCATGTTTTCTCATCTCACGTTATGCTGAAAGAAGGCACAGATTCACCCGAAATGTATTGTGTGGATATTGACCTGAGTGAGCAGCACAACATCCGGCAAGAACTTGAGCGAATGGCATCCACAGATTTGTTAACCGAGTTGCCTAATCGACGCTTGTTAGAGCAGTTTTTGACGTCGTCCATCGAGGATGCATCGCGCAATGAGTCTGGCTTCGCTTTGTTTTTCATTGACTTAGATATGTTCAAAGAAGTTAATGACACGCTTGGGCATACCTGGGGTGATGAATTACTGCGCTCTGTTTCTAAGCGTTTGTCAGATTGTCTGAGCGAACAAGGCTTACTGGCTCGGTTCGGTGGAGACGAATTTGTTTTTGTCGCCACACAAGTGACCTCTGAAAATGAAAGTGCTGACATTGCTAAGAAACTTACTGAGTGTTTCAAGCAGAGCTTCGCGCTTAGCACTGAAAACGTGCATATCACTTCAAGTATCGGTATTAGTATGTACCCTAAAGACGGAAGTGAGATTGATGATCTTCTGAAAAATGCAGACGTCGCAATGTATCAGGCGAAAGCTGAAGGCCGAAACCGTTTTCATTTTTTCACCCACGCTTTAAGTCAGAAAGTTCGACAACAGCGAAGTATAGCAGCCTATCTGCATGAGTCTTTGGTTAACGATGAGTTTGAACTCTTATATCAACCTCAAATCGATTTGCTCACTGGAAAAGTGGCATCGTGTGAAGCGCTGTTAAGGTGGCGTCCTAAAGGTGAGGATAGGGCTGTTCCACCCAATATCTTCATCCCCATCGCTGAGCGCAGTGAGTTAATTGTTCACATTGGAAATTGGGTGTTAGAAAAGGCGTGCAAACAGGCACAGTTATGGAAAGAGCAGGGCATTGATATTCGCGTTGATATCAATGTTTCAGGAAAAGAGTTAGAGCAGAATGCTTATTTCGAACGCTTAAGGGAGTGTCGAGAGCGGCACGGTTTACTGCCTAAAGATATTGGGTTAGAGCTTACTGAGAATGTGCTTATTAAGTCTGACAATACGATTTTAGAGAATTTGAGAGTGCAACGCGACCAGGGCGTTGAAATATCGATTGACGACTTTGGTACAGGTTATTCTTCGCTTAGTTATTTAAAACAGTTTCCCGTTAGCCACTTAAAAATAGATCGTTCATTTTTAAGAGGTGCACCGGAAAATGCCTACGATAGCGCGTTAATGGAGGCTATCGTGAATGTTGGTCACAAACTCGATTTAAACATTGTTGTTGAAGGCGTGGAAACTCAAAATCAATCGAACTACTGCAAGTCTCTTAACGTTGAATATGTGCAAGGCTTTCTGTATTCAAAACCCATTAGCTCTGACGCCATTGTAAAGCTGCTTAACGAACAGTAAATGCGGTTCAAAGGAGGTGTATATGAAAGAGATTTTCACAACACCACCTTAAACGTTTCATCGAATCGACGCACAATAAATTCGTATAAAGCGCGGGGTCTCACATAAAGCGTCAATACTTATCCTGACGTTCAGTGCCTCAGACCAGCGAGCTTACACTTAGTACATTGTCCAAAGTGAGGGTTTAGAAAAGTAATAGCCTTGTTGGTGTTCAACGTCTAGTTTGCTCAGTGCAACAGACTCAGCCTCGTTTTCTACCATTTCCGCAATAACATGGATATTAAGGCCTTTCGCAATATTGATAAGGCTAGAGACAAATAACTGATTATCTTTGTTGGTATGAATTCCCTGGGTTAGCCGTCCCGAAAGCTTAACGAATTGAGGCTGAATTGCCCTTAAACCCGCAAGCGAGGCAAAGTTATCGCCAAAGTGCTCTATGGTAATTCTACAGCCCAGCTGTATGAGTTGACGGCAAAAGTTCTCGGCTACTTCTCGATGGTGAATAAGCGCTGCATCTTCGACTTCAAAAATAAGTCTTGGGCATAGCGTTTCCCGGGTTCGAAGCTCTTCAATTAACCATTTTCTAAACTCGCCGTTGGCAATTGAGGCGTTACTAATATTTATAGCAACCTGATGAGACGTTACCGTTAGTTTTTTAAACACGATGCCTGCTACCAACTTATCGACTTGAGGAATAAGGTCCAATCGCTCTGATGCGGGGATAAGTTGCGCCATGGGTATAACATCATTGGTGTCTTTGTCTTTAAATCGAGCAAACGTTTCGTAATATGCTGGTGCGTTTCGCTCTACATTCATCACCGGTTGAATGAGAATATCGGCATATTGCTGCGACACGATGTAATTGAGGCGCTCACGCCATTTTGTATTGCTATGAACCTGAGACACTTCTGAAGAAAACTGCCATCCTTTTTGCGTTTTCATTGCCGCCATCAACGCACTGTCAGCACTTTCCATTACCTGCTGTAACGACATTTGGCTAGAAAAACGTGTAACGCCCATCCACGTTGCTTTGCTTCCATCTCGAAGTGGCGTGGCGTTTGCAAACTGCTTCGACATATTTTCTAACATCAAATCCCGTTCGTCCCGCCCCATAATTTCACTTATCAAGGCGAAATCTCCGCCTGATAACCGAAATACAAAGCCACTTTTGCAATTGTGCTTCGCCTCATGCACAAGAAAGTCCGCGATAGATTTTACATAATTGTCACCAGCTAACATGCCCAACTTAGTATTTATAGTGGTAAGTTGAGCGAGCCTGATGAGAATAAGCTCTTTTTCTTGGAAATTAGACGTGTCAGACAACAGCGCGCGAGTGTGTCGCTCGAATGCACTGCGGTTCGACAACTTCGTCAATGTATCTTTATTGGCTTCTGTTTTGAATCGCTCAGATTGCTGAGCAATGTCATTAAATTTTGATGCTAACGACGTGGTTAGGGTGTTCACTGTGCTGGTAAGTTGGCGGTAATCTGTTGTAAACGCATTTACCTGCGAGGGGGTGAAGTCGTGGCTATTTATCTCATTAAGCTTCTTAATGGTGTTGGCAATGGGGCGCCTAGCAAATTTGGTTACCGTGACGATATATAGCGCGAGGGCGAAAAATAGCCCACAAAAGATAACAGCATTTTTGATGAGAATAGCGGTGATTTCAGTGTAAATATAAGACGTGTCTGACGTAACTAACAAATAACCATCATTGTTCGAAAAAGGAATTTTCTTGTTAACGGCAGGTGCGGAGTCCAGCTGTAAGTACCAATTAGGAACAATAGTGTTAGGCGAGCGCTCGTACTTCGCAAACACATTTCCTTCGACATCAATGACTTTGGCTGCAGATAAAAACGGCTGCAATACCATTTGACGAAGCATGGCATCAATCACTGATTGCTTCGACTGAGAAGACAAGGCAGAGGTTTGTAAGACGGTTGTTTCGTAACGCAGCCGTGCTTCTTCAGCTTCTTGCTCGATTGACACTGAAGTGCGAGATTTTATTTCGCTTAGCTCAATACTCGACAACACCGTAAATGCTAAAAGCATAAGGGCAAAAACGCCCAAATTAATTTGACTAGACAGCTTCATTGCTAGCAGTTAGCTCCTTTAACTGAGAAATTTATTATTCGCCTCAACCAAATCGAGTGCTATCACTTTGATTGAGGCTTTTGTTGTACCCGCCAATAGTGCCTAAGCGGCGAATAATAAATGTACTGCAAAACATAGAGTTAAGCGAGCAATTAAAAGCCCAGAATAATGAAGCAAGCGCTGTTTATTAGCTACTCACCTTTCGTCTAACCACCAGGTTTTGTTCGGAGCTTCGCCTGCACCCTTAACCGGAACAACTTCGCCAAAGATAGGAATACTGGTGGGAACACCCTTAGTACCAGCAAGGTCTGTGATTTTTATTAAAGGCTCATTCCAATTATGTAGTGCTAAATCAAAGGTACTGTTGTGCACAGGCATCATGACACTCGCTTGAATATCAATATGGGCTTGCAAGCTCTCTTCAGGCAGCATGTGAATGTCAGACCATAGCTCGTTGTATGCGCCGGTTTCAATCATCGATAAATCAAACGGACCGTACTTTTCACCAATAGCTTTAAATCCGTCAAAATAGCCCGAGTCACCGCTGTAAAAGATGTTGGTATTTGCAGATTTGATAACCCAACTTGCCCAAAGAGTTTCGTCTCTATCAAATAAACCTCGCCCTGAGAAATGCTGAGACGGTGTGGCCACTATTTCAATGTCGCTCACTTTTGTACTTTGCCACCAATTTAGCTCAACAACTTTATTTGCATCCACACCCCAGTCACGTAAATGATTGCCTACTTTTAGCGGTGTAATAAACACGTCGACTTTGTTTTTCAGTATTTCAATACTGCCCTTATCTAAATGGTCGTAATGATCGTGACTTATGATAACGGCATCTAATTTAGGCAAATCTTCCAGTGAAATTGGCGCTTGGTGGAAACGCTTGGGTCCCATCCATTGGACGGGAGAAGCACGCTCACTAAAGACCGGATCGATCAATATATAACGCTCGGCGAGTTTCAATAGGGTAGTAGAGTGGCCCAGCTTTATCACGCTGTCTTCTGCAACTGCGTCAAGCATTTGTGCTGTAAGTGCCGACACGGGTATGTCAAACGTTGGCGTTGCAGCATCTCTATTGTCACGAAAATACGCTTTGGTGACTTTCCACATGTCTCGCCACGTCGTTTTATATTCAATATGAGTATTAGTGAATTTTTCAGGTTGCGGCGCGCTTGCAGCAAGGGTGTTTGAAGAACCACAGAAAGATGTCATAAATAAAACTCCAACAAGAAAGCGTGTGCGATTAAAAACGGGCATGCTCTCACCTTAAATAAAAAAGTATACTGCACAGTGTAGTTTACCCATAATAAACTTATTTTGTTAAAAGTAAACTGGTGGGTGTAGTTTTTGTTGAGAAGGATAGATTGCAGCTAAGCGATAGTATGCAGCCAGCATGAGTAGACTCTCCTCATGCTGGCTGTTAACAATATTAGGTCCGCACCGTTTTTGCGCTACCTACACGAACTAGCGCACAACTAATTGAATTTGTAGTGCGTACTTTTATTCTGACTTTATACCGTGGTACGTACAGTGCAGCACAGGCAATATGAGCAGTGTAAGTACGGTGGCAACGGTCAGACCAAATACAATAACAACTGCCATTGACGCGAAGAACGCATCAGAAAACAGCGGGATCATACCCAGTATGGTGGTGATGGCTGCCATTGAAACGGGACGTACACGAGATACTGACGCGGCTACTACGGCATCGAATGCGCCACTGTTACCCTTTGCCTGTACGTTTATTTCTTCCATTAATACGATTCCGTTTTTAAGCACCATACCAATAAGGCTTAAGCTGCCGAGCAGCGCCATGAACGTAAAGGGTGCACCAACTAGCACCAACCCGCCAATAATGCCGATAGTGGTGAGTGGAATTACGCCCCATATCGCTAACGCCTGACGAAGCTTGCCAAACAGCAAAACGGTGATAATGAACATACCTAATATACCAATAGGCATACTTGCAAATAGGGCGCTTTGCGCGTCTGTTGAGGTCTCGTATTCGCCGCCCCATTCAATATGGTAGCCATCAGGCAGTTGAAGCTCTTCTACAAGAGGGCGAACTTTAGCTTGCACGCTCGCAGCCGTCTCACCGGATAAAGGCATGGGCTCTGCATAAACCGCCAGCATCCGCACCCGGTTGCGGCGTTTGATGATAGGGTTATCAAGCGATACATCCACATTGCTGATAACATCAGCCATGCTTATATATTTACCTTGCTCTTGGCTCCATACGTTGAGTGAGGCGAGGTTATCTATGTCATAGCGCTGGTTTGGATCGTTGCGCATGACAATAGGTATTAAATCGCTACCTTCGCGGTAAAGGCCCACAGTCTCACCTTCATTGTTCAGTAAAAATGCGGTGTGAACGGCATCTCGCGTTACGCCGATACGCCTGGCTTGTTCTTCCAGAAACACAGGTTCAACAAATGGGACTTTGTTGCTCCACGACAAGCGAACGCTGTCCATGGTTTTCTCTGCTTGAAATATCGCTTCAATGTCGCTGCTTATCTCACGCAAAACTTCAGGCTCTGGTCCGTAGATTCGCGCTTCAATTGCCGCTTTTGCAGAAGGGCCTACTTGAAGTGCTTTTACCTTGTATTGCACATTAGGGAAGTCTTCTCGCACCAGCTCGATAATTTCTCGCATACGAGCATCACGAGACTCAACCGTATCAGTTTCAACGATAAGCTGACCATAACTGGCGTATCTGTCTTCTGGCGCATAGGTGAGGGTAAGGCGCTGTGCTCCACCGCCAATAACGCTTGTTACGTTGGCAATATTCTCCATGCCTAACACGTTGTCTTCTAAGCGACGAATAGACTGCTCGGTGGTTAAGATGTCGCTACCTTCAGGCAACCACAAATCGACGAAAAACAGCGGTGTGGATGAATCTGGGAAAAATGCATTTTTTACGAATTTACCTGACGCCATGCTGCCTACTAATGCAACAAGTACCAGTACAATTGTCACGTAACGATGATTGATAGCAGCAGTAAGCACACGCTTGTATACCGTAAAAATAATGCCCTTATATGGGTCGTCATCTTCGTCATTAGCACCGCGCTCTTTTTCAGTTTTAAACAGTAAGTCGAAAAAGAAGGGGGTAATGGTAAGTGCGGTGATCCAACTTAAGAAAAGCGAAAAGCACAGTACCCAGAAGAGGGAGCCGACGAATTCACCTGTGGCATCTGGCGATAGACCAATTGGCGCAAAAGCGGTGATGGCAATCACAGTCGCGCCAAGCAGCGGCAACCCATTTTGCGACACCACGTCTTTTGCCGCCTGAAGCTTGGTTTGTCCTTTTCTCACACCAATTAGCATGCCTTCGGTGACCACGATGGCGTTGTCGACCAACATGCCAAGAGCAATAATAAGCGCACCCAAGGAGATTTTTTGCAACTCAATGCCTTTTACCGACATCAATATAAAAGTGCCAAGAATGGTAAGCACAAGAATGAGCCCCATCAGAACGCCACTGCGCCAGCCCATGAAAAGTAGCAGCACGAAAATAACGATGGCCACGGCTTCAACAAGGTTGATAAGAAAGCCAGTTACAGAATCGTCGACCACTGTGGGCTGGTTGTAAACGGTATCCAGCGTCATACCTAGGGGCATACGCTGCTCTAGCTCGGCAATTTTGCTATCAAGCCGTTTACCTACATCAACTACATTTACCGCCGACGCGAACGACACACCAATTGACAGAGCCGGCGTGCCAGAACTGTGATAAAGGATTGAAGGTGTATCGTTAAGCTTGCGCTCAATAGTCGCAATATCTGTTAAGCGAATAAGGCCGCTTGCCGGTGAGCCAATCACCACCTGACCTAACGCTTCTAGGTTATCAAATTCGCCAGTGGGCTGTATGGACAGGCGCTTGCCCTGAACCTTAATCGAACCCGCGTTGCCCACTACATTTTGTGCGGTTAAAAGGCCAGCAATGGATTCTGCAGAAACATTAAGGGTTTTCATTTTATCGTGATCTAACGACACAATAATCTGTTCATTAACGGTACCGGCAATCGACACCTTTTTTACACCGTCAACAAGCTGAATCTCTCGCTGCATTAAATCTGCAAAGTCTTCCATTTGCTTAAGGGAGTGGTCTTCGCTTTTAAGAGTAAGCAGCAGGCCAAAAACGTCACCAAAGTCATCATTCACAATCGAGGTGCTGGTGCCAGGTGGCAGCGATGCTTGTGCATCGCCCACTTTACGGCGCAAGTTGTCCCAGTATTGCTCTAGGTCCTTGGCCTGGACACTGCTTTTAAGCTCAACGGTAATTTGCGATAACCCAACCATGTTTACTGAGCTAATTCGTTTCACATTGGGTATACGCTGAATCGCCTTTTCAAGCTGCAGCGTAACTTCTTCCTCAACTTGCTCAGGCGTTGCCCCTGGGTATTGAGTAATAACCAGAGCATTTCTAATGGTGAATTCGGGAAACTCTAGCTGACCTAAGCCAAGAAAAGTCACAATGCCGCCAACACCCAAGATGATGGCGACCATCCAGCTAATTACTTTTTGACGAAAAAAATACTCGACCATGGCTTATAGGCCCCCTTCTTTCGTCCACTCCGTAACAGCTTGGCCTTCTTTTACAAGATGAGCTCCAGCAGCAACGATTTTATCATCGTCGTTTAGCGGGCCTTCAACTAACAGACCGTTGGAAATACCGCGCGTAATCATCACTTCTACTGCTTCTACGGTGCCCTTCGTCGCGTCGCTATCACTGGGTTTAAAACGCCATACAATCGCTTTGTCTGGATCTGCATTGTCGGTAACCACCGCACCAAAAGGCACTAGCCAAAGTTTTGCGTTAGACTCAATGAGTTTCGACATATCAAGTAATACGGTGGCGCTCATGCCCGCTAGAACATTGATGTCGTCTGGTTCTGGCAGAGTAATTGTTACCTCATAGCTAAGCTCGCCTTGTCGCGTGGTGCTTTCGTGATCCTTATACATGGCCGCGTAACGTTTATCTGGCATACCTGAAAAGCTCACCCATGCCATTTCAGATGTTCGATTTTCACGGGCTCGTGAGCGATCAATCATACGCATTTTTTGCTCTGGCAATTGAAACGTAACGTCGATTGCACCCGGCATATGAAGCTCGGCAATGGTTTGCTGCGGTACAATGACTTGGTAATTTTCAACAGGAACAGACGCAATAAGCCCCGCAAACGGTGCGCGAAGCTCCGTATAGCTTAGCTGGTCCTGTGCGTTGGTCAGACTGGCTTTAGCGGCTAAAAAATTGGCTTTCGCTTCATCAAAAGTAGAGCGGCTTACCGCGCCTTTTTCAACGGAAGCCTCCATACGTTCAAACATAGCCGATGACACGTCAAACTGAGACTGGGCGGTGGCTAACTGTGCTTTCGCGTCTCTATCATCAAGTCTAGCGATAAGTTGGTTCTCTTTAACTTCTTCACCTGCTTTTACTTTAAGCTCTTGAAGCTTTCCACCAATGCGAAACGAAAGGTTGGAATATTCAGCTGCTTCAACTTGCCCCGGGAATTTTGCAATGGTCTCGTCTGAGTGCTGAACGCTATAGAGGGTTACCGGTGTTGAAGATACAGCTTTAGGAGGAGTAGGTGGGTCTTCACAGGCACTTAAGCCAGCAAGTGCAGTAAATACCATCACAGTGCGCAGGGCTAAGCCGTGAAAGAGACTTTTTTCAGACAACATGGTAACTCTCCATTTAAATAGACCACTTTTTATTCCCACTAAGGCAATGAGTTATCTTGTACAAGGCGTGTGTCAACTTCTGAACTTGAAAGATAAAAAGCCAATATACGACAAGTTTGATATACATACAGGTTATAGTGCTTTTTTCCCTTTTCGATCAGCTTTTTGTTTATTTTTACAAGGCGATAGTACGCTATCGCCCATGAACATTCGTGGGTGTCCGGTCACTATAAGACAATTACCCTCTCGAAATGCCGCTGGCTAGCTCACAATTCACCCTTATCAGGTTTCTCATCGGGCGCGAGTATTTCAGCATAGCCTTTCGGTGGTGGCGTCCAGCCACGCATTTTCGAATGCTTGTCGTGTAAATCTGCTTTTAGCGCATTTTCGATTAGCGACTCAAGTTCAATAAAGAGTTTTAGATAATTATTGTCTACTCGTTCTCCTCTGGCCTCAGCTGCCCACGCGTGATACAGCACATCGTTTTGCTGAGCCTCAATATTTTTATACGCCATTTTTTGTCGCTCAACTTGGAAAGGGTGAATATTGAGTGAGCGAAGTGCCTCTGCACCCATTTCAAGAGCGCTGTGGTACGTTTCAGATACCACAAAATCTGCGCCCAACTGGCGCAAGCGATACCCGTGGCCGCGGTCAAAGGCACGCGCAAGCACTTTAATGTTAGGAAAGGCGTGCTTGGCGTATTTCACCATTTCGGCAGCGGTTTCTCTATCGTCTATAGCAATAACTAATAACGATGCTTCATGGGCGCCAGCAGTATGCAAAATGTCTGGTTTGGATGCATCGCCAAAATAGGCTTTGGTGCCAATTTGTCTGATAAGGTCTATTTGCTCAGAGCGAATATCAAGCACATCGGTATTAACACCGTTGGCTACTAAAAGACGGTTAATGATTTGTCCAAAGCGCCCAATTCCAGCAATAACGACTGTGCCTTTCTCGTCAATCTCATCTTCAGCTCGCTGTGATTTCGCATTTTTGTAGCGAGGAATGATGGCCTTGTCGAAAAGAATAAAAAGTCCTGGCGTAAGGAACATTGAAATGGCAACAACAAGCGAGAGAACAGAAATAATGTCGCTGGGCAGCACATAGTTTTGCGAGGCAAAACTCAACAGCACAAAGCCAAATTCACCCGCCTGAGCAAGGCTCAGTGTGAACAGCCATTTGTTAGTGCCTTTTATTTTAAAAATTAAGGCGATGATAAACAGCACAATGGCTTTCACAAGCATAACAGCTACGGTTAGCCCCGCTATTAGCATTGGGCTCTCACTAAGCACAGAAAAGTTTATGCCTGCGCCTACCGTTATAAAAAAGAGGCCTAACAATAAGCCTTTAAACGGCTCGATGTTTGCTTCAAGTTCATGCCTGAATTCACTGTTTGCCAAAACTACACCAGCCAAGAATGCACCTAGGGCGGGAGACAGACCTACAAGTCCCATTAGTGCTGCAATTCCTATAATGAGCATGAGCGCAGTGGTGGTAAAAATTTCCCGTAAACCCGATGCAGCAACAAACTTAAATAAAGGGCGACTTAAGTAGTGTCCTCCGATAGTTAAAAAGGCAATTGAGCTAATGATCACAAGACCTGAAGCCCAAGGGGCAAGCCCTTCAACTAAATTAAAGCTATCGTGTGACCCTGTGTCGGCGCCATGTGCATTTCCTGCTTCGATCAGTTCGGGTATGGCAAGGAGGGGTATAAGTGCAAGCATGGGAATAACCGCGATATCCTGAAACAGCAAAACGGAAAATGCACTTTTACCGCCTTCTGTTTTTTGCAGCCCTTTTTCTTGTAGTGTTTGTAAAACGATGGCGGTTGAAGAAAGGGCGAATATAAAGCCTACTGTAAGGGCAATGCTAAAAGGCTGACCAAGCAATATGGCTACGCCTGCGATAAGGGCGGTGGTTAACGCTAATTGAAGGCCGCCTAATCCCATAAGTTTTGACTTCATCGCCCACAACGAGCGAGGCTCTAGTTCCAGTCCAACTAAAAACAGCATCATGACTACGCCGAATTCAGCAAAATGCTGAATGGCAACAACTTCGTCACCAACAAGGCCGAATATCGGGCCAATCACTAGCCCTGCTATTAAATAGCCTAGTACAGACCCTAATCCAAGACGCTTCGCAATTGGCACTGCAATTACAGCGGCGGCAAGATAGATAAATGCACATAAGAAATAGCTAGTCACGTTACTCTCCTTGCGACGTACAAAGGTCAGCGAGATTCTCGATGCGCTTTGCTTTTTCTAGATTCAGGGTGTTAGTGGTCAATTTGTTTAGCAAGGTTGTCCACTTACCTCTATGTTCAACAATGCGATGCTCTTCTCGCGCAGTACGAGAGCCAAAGATCGCAAAAGGAGCAATGTAGGTCATGTGCGTGACCTGAGCCATTTGCTCTAAAGGCTGGAGTAGTTGCCTGATGGTGTAATAATTATAGCTATCAGTTTGATAGGCTTCTTCCTTACCGCCTGCACTTAATGCGCAAAGAAACAATTTATCTTTAAGTGCAGTGCCATCTTGCCCATAGGCAAAACCATATTCCAACACTAAATCTTGCCACTCTTTCAGGATTGAAGGTGTGGAATACCAGTAAAGTGGAAACATAAAAACAACGACATCGTGGTCGATTAAACGCTGCTGCTCCCGTTCAATATCAATATTGAAATCTGGATACTCTGCATACAAGTCAACAGCAGTAACGTGTTTATTCATTTTTGCTTCGTGAAAAAGCGGCACATTTACTTCTGAACGGTTTTGCGAGGGGTGGGCAAAGAGAACCAGTACTTTCTTACTTTTCTTGGTGCTCTCTACATTGCTTTCAATGATGTTCTCGTCGGTCATACATTTCTACTCAGTGTTACAGCCTGCTCTCGTTGAGTTATAAGGAGCCGTTGATTTTTGATGCGCAAAAGCACAGCAAATGTCAAAAGACCCTAGGTTATTCATTAATTCAATCTGTACGTTTAGTACAAATAAGAATGTGTTTTTCCTCAAAGTTATAAGGTTACTAATATTTATTAGGTTGAAAAAAGTAACCTGATTACCATTATGTACTCACGTATAAAAACAGCTTCAAATAGAAGCGTCGACGGAACACTATTTTTAACTTTTGATTAGGGCCTGTTGACCTTTGATGTACAAATTTTGGTCTAGATGGAAGCCTTTTAATCGCGAAACAGTCCTGCAAGCCTAGTGGGCTAAGTTAAAGGACTGTAACAAAGAGTAAAAGGCTTCCATGACGACCCCTTTGGGCAGCGCCTGTGTGCCACCTATACTGCGTTGAATGTTTTCGATTTAGAACCACTAGACCGTCAAACATTCGTCTTGTCTAGATGGCACACAGACCGCTGCAAAATTGTACAGCAAAGGTCAGCAGGCCCTAGGACAGTATAAACATGAAAACACCAGTAAAAACACTAGCACTTGCATTATCTTTAATTTCTCCCTTTGTTTCTCTTTCTACTGAAGCCCTGCCGCAAGGAAGTGAACTTAAAGCTGGGGCTGCGGTATGGAACTTGTTTGATGACGCAGACCGTTACGCGCTGCACGTCGCCTACATCCATAAACCGCTGGACTCGTTTTACGGTTTACGACCTACTGTACTTCTGGTAAATGCGGACCAAGGCCATCATTACTTCGCAGCGGGTGTGGCAAAAGATGTCTACAAATACAATGACTTTTCAGTACGCGTTGCTTTTCACGCGGGAATTGTTGATGAATCTGAAGATTTAGGCGACAACATTGAGTTCTATTCATCACTTTCCGCACTCTACAATTTCTCTGAATCTTTTTCGCTAGAGGCTGAAATTGGCCACATTTCTAACGGTGGGCTAGGGGACACAAACCCTGGTTCAGAATCGTTTGTATTGAGCGCTCACTACCATTTCTAATCTCGTCTAAACAAGCTTTGCCTACTTCGTTCGTTGAACAGCCCGCTTAAAACGCGGGCTGTTCAATTTTGCACAAAGACGCTTTTAACTTAACTTTCTGTCGGGCAAGGTGCGCCGCCGTTAATCCATACAGACATTGCTTTAGTAAACTGTGCATGTGTCCCAGGAGCAGGTGTTCTGCCTGGGCCGGGACTCCATGCCCATCTCACTAATGGATCGTCATTGACATGATGTTCAAATTCTTTTTTGAACGTCTTCATGTCATCTCTTCCGCCACGTTGAACAAGAAAAGAGTTTAGCTGTGGGTTCAACCAATTACTGCATAGCTGAGAAGGCGTAATGTCGTCGGCAATAATCATTGTCGGAGGTGGCATATGCCAAACAAAGCCAGGCATTAGGTCGTTTGCGGCGCCAGGCGGTCGACCTGGCTCTTGTGCATTTTCATCCTGGTGACATCCACGGCAGTTTACAGGGTGCGTTTCGCCAACTTGAACAAACTTTCCGTCTTGAACAGCCATTTTAAGGTTGTTTAAAGAGGTAATGTTCATCGGGTGAGGAACTTTGTTGTCGCCCACTGTTGGACGGTGAGCACCGTCCTCAATAACACCGTGGCAGTTTACACACCGTGGATGCGTTGCTACATCGAACAAATAATTAAATGCAGTCGTTGGGTTAGGATCTTGCTGATAAGCTTCAAAAGCAGGTGTTGAATTAGCTGCTTTCGACGTGCTAGCGGTCAAATTACTATGATCGCTATCGTCATTCTTGTTTGCAATACACCCGCTTAGCGCGAGCACAGAAAGAGCACTAATTAATAGGGTTGGTTTCAATCTCATCATACTGTCCTTATGCTTTCAATGCTGCAGTCACGTGCTGCGCGAGCATAGGCAAATGACGCAGTCTTACACCAATCGCTTGGTATACTGCATTGCCGATAGCAGGGGCTACACCAATAACGCCAGGTTCACCAAGACCAACTGGGAATTCATCGCTCTCTACCAGTTCAATGTCCATTTCTGGTACATCGTTCATGCGTAAAGGAAGATAAGTATGTAGGTTGGTTTTCGCGACTTGACCATTTTTTATTTCATTGTGTTCAAATAAGGCCAAGCTGAGCCCCCACAACAGTGAACCTTCAAGCTGCGCCATGGCGCCATCTGGGTGAATAACAATACCGGCATCCGATACTACCCAAAGTTTCTTAACGGTTATTTTTCCTGTGCGCTTATTAACGTGGACATGTGCAGCGGTGGCTAGCCACGCTGGCATTGTACGTTCTTGCCCTGCTGTCACGCTATAACCAATGCCTTCGTCAGCGCCAAGTTTAATATTTGCGGTCTTTTTCTTAAGAATTTCAAGAGTATTGGCAAGTCGTTTGCCTCCGCCCACACTTTCTGGCGCTTTGCCTCCTTGTTTACCTTTACCGTCTAACATCGCAAGCCTGAAGTCGACAGGGTCTTTGTTGGCTTTAATGGCAGCTTCGTCAATAAACGATTCTAAGCCCCATACAATCCAACCTTGACCTACCGAACGCAGCCAGCCTGGTGTGAAAGTATCTTGCGCGACCTTGTTATTAACAACGCGAGCACGGTGATGTGACATGGTGTACCAGTGATCGGCTCCCGACGCTGAGAACATGTCTACTTTGCCCTTGCCATCAACGCCAGGTACAAGAAAATCTGGCGCCATGTGTAAGGTTGGCCAACCGGCAGCGAGTGCATGTTCCATTCCTGTGAATTCACCATTTTCGTCAAACGATGCGTTAAACAATGATGTTGATGCAGAGCGAGGTTGGTCAAACAGGGCATCGTCTGGGCGCATAAATACCAGTTTTACTGGTTGACCTGCCGCCTTAGCAGTAAGTAAAGCTGGAATAACCCAGTCACCGAAAAGACGGCGTCCAAAACCACCACCTAGGTAGTATTGATGCATAACGACTTCGTCATCCGACACTTCAGCAGCTTTGGCTACGGCCGGCAGCGTCAGTCCTTGCCACTGGTTGCCTGTATGGATGTGCCATTTACCTTCTTTGAATTCCGCAATAGCGTTCAACGGTTCTAGTTGGAAGTGACTCGCCGTAGAGGTTGTATATATCGCTTCAATAGTAGAGGCAGCATTAGCCTGTGCTTTAACTACGTCGCCTTCGTCAACAAAGACAGTGCCTTCATTGCGGTCACGTACAATTCTTTCGCCTTCTTTTTGTATATCAGCTTCAGAAACATTAGCGGTTTTACCGGCGTTATAGCTGACTTTTACCATATCAACAGCTTTAATCGCGGTGGGGTAGTCTGTAGCCAATACAGTGACCCAGCCTTCGATGGTACCGCTTGGATCGGTAAGCACTTTATAACCTTTATATCCCGGAAGACTCTTAGCCTTACTGTCGTCGACATTCGTTACTGTACTGCCATAACGCGTTGGCGGCAGAATGGGGCGTGCATAAAGCATGTTTTCCACTTCAACATCAATACCGTATACCGCAGTACCGTTAGTTTTAGGCGGAATGTCGAGAGCCTTGTAGTCTGCATTAACGCCAATAAGGTGGCGTTTTTTACCCGGCTTAATCGGCAGTTCCGCAAGCTCATCTGCACTGAATGTTTTGTCTACTTTGCCATTCGCTACGATATCGCCATAGCTAATTTTCTTGTTACCTGAGATAACAAAGCCTTTTTCTGCCTTACAACTATCGACAGGCACGCCAAGTAGCTTCGCACCTGCAGCAGTTAACACCATGCGGCCAGCGGCGCCCGCCTGAGAAATAGGCTTGTAAGTATGGAAAATTGACCAAGAGCCGCCTGTTATCATGTAGCCCCATTTAGGGTCTGTATCAACATGCACAATAGACACTTTCTCCCAGTCGCACTCAAGCTCATCAGCCAAGATTCTAGCGATTGGCGTGCCGATATGCTGACCCATTTCCGCTTTGGCTATGTTGACGGTCACGTTGCCATCTGTATCCATCTCAAACCAAACATTTGGAGAAAACTGTTTAGTTTTAATACTTTCTTTCGCCGACAGCAGGGATGGAATAGCGGCAGCACCAAATGCCATGAATAAAGACGTTTTCACTGATCCCACCATGAAAGAACGGCGAGATAAGTTGATCATATCTTTCTTTTCTTGTGAGATATTTTTCATGCTCATGCGCTTTCCCCTTCTGATGAAGCGGTTGGATCAAAGTATTGAACGGAAGACGTTGCAGCGCGCTTAATCGCCTTTTTTATGCGCGGGTAAGCCATACAGCGACAATAATTGGTGCTCATGTGATTAACGATATCTTGGTCGCTTGGGTTTGGATTTCTGTCTAGCAATGTCGCCGCCTGCATGATTTGACCCGACTGGCAATAGCCACACTGAGGAACCTGTTCTTCAACCCAGGCAGATTGCAAGGGATGCGCGTTGTTGAAGCTTTCAATAGTGTTTACGTTCTTACCTTTAACTAACGAAACGGGATAGGAGCAAGAGCGAATAGCGTTATCATCAATATGTACCGTGCATGCGCCACACATCGCTACACCGCACCCAAACTTGGTACCTTTTAATCCAAACTCATCGCGTATTACCCAAACAAGAGGCGTATCAGATGCAGCATCTGTCTGCACTTTTTTTCCATTTAACGTAAATTCAATCATGGTTTGTGTCACCGTGAAGTTAATGTTTAATATGCTCTCGCCAAGGCGCTGCACTTGGTTTGAACGGTCTGTTTTGCCTGTTTCAATTGATATTATTAAATATCTGGCTGCGTTGGCTCTCCCTTTAATGGCTCTCCCTTTAATGACTCTCACTCCATAGACGCACCAAATGAACCTTTCGAATTGGAGTTAGACTAATAACTAAAGGTATACTAGAGGCCAAACTTGCTTATGTAGTCTATTTTAGTTACCTTGTTCAAACAAACAATTAGTATACTTTTAGTAACTAGGTGGCTTTTTTAGGAAAATAGATGAGAAGTGAAATAAAAACAGACGCTAAGGGTAGAAAAACCGTTCTAGATACTTGTACAGAGCCTTGTGCTATAGAGCGTGGAATGCGCCTAATTGGTGGAAAGTGGACGGGTTCTATTATTTATCATCTCAAAGATGAGCCTGTTAGATTTAACGACCTGTGTAGAATGCTTGGCGGCGCCAGCCGGAAGATGGTCGATCAGCGCCTTAAAGAGCTGGAAAACAACGGTATGGTGATCCGCAACGTTATCGACTCTCGTCCAATTGCGGTTGCTTATAGTCTCACCGAGTTTGGGCGCTCAGCGCTAGATATTCTTGAACAGCTAAGAGTCTGGTCTGAAAACCACACGAATGATTAAATACCGCTAGCGGTGAGCATTTATCTCACCGCATTTGCTTTATAAAGAGCTAGACCGACACTAGCGGTAATCGAAGTACTTTTTCAACAAGCTCTCCTGCTTTTTCTTGGAAACCGACAAAGTGTTCAGTAGCTTCATGAGCATCAAGGGCATCCTGAGATTGCCATTTCTCCGTAATAACAAACACACCCTCTTCACTTGCATGTAGGTCATACATCACTGCGCCGACTTCTTCTCGGCTTGATTTAACCAAGGGTAACAATGCGTCTAAAAGTGCATCTTGTTGGTTTGGTTGAGAATAGATTACGACTGAAAACTCGATCATTTTACTGTCCTATTGAGAAAAAACGCTAACATAGGCAACTAACGGAGTAATGGTTAGCGTTTAAAGCTGACTAGCAACTTTTTTCAGGTGAAAAGCAATCTCCACCATCAAATGCCTTTTACCGCTATGTCGCAGTTAGACGCTATCTAAGCCTTTTTCTTAGATGCATTTTTTAGCGAATGAAAAAAGTTAATCTATAATGATTTATACTAAAGTATAAAAGGGTGCTCATTATCCTTTGAGTGCCACCTCTTGAGGCGACGGAATGCAATTACCGAACGGGGCGATGCCCTATGTTTGAAAAAACTTTTCACTTTTGTCCTGTTGGGCTCGCTCACGTAAGCGTGGATGGAAGCTTTATACGTGTAAATAAGCGACTGTGTGATTTTTTAGGATATTCTGATGAAGAACTAACGACGTTAACCTTTCAAGAATTAACTGCGCCAGATTATCTTGATGAAGATCTAAGTTACGTAGAGCGCCTGATGGCAGGTGATATCGATGACTATGCGATTGAAAAGCGATATGTAAGGCGCGATGGCGAGCAAGTTTGGGCGAAGTTAACAGTGTCTTTAGTAAGAGATCAGCGCGGCAACCCAGACTATTTTATTTCTATTGTGGAAGATATCGACGAGAAAAAGCGCATCCAGTCTGAGCTCTTTCAAGTTGATGCCTTGTTTAGCAAAATTGTTAGCGCATTTTCTGATAGAACATTTATATGGGTGGCGACGCCAGACTTGTCTAAACTGCAATACGTTAACGATGGCTATTCAAACATATTCGGTCGCAACGAGTACGAACTTTACTGTAACCCTATGAGCTTTATTGATCATGTACATGAAGATGATAAAGCACGGGTGTTAAAACTGTTCAGTCAACGCCCTTTGCAGAATTGGGATATTCAATATCGTATATACGACTCGAAAGGCGAAGTGAAGTACCTTCACGATCGCGGAAGCTTGATATTTGACGACCGTGAAATGCAGTCGCTTATCTTAGGTACAGCCGACGACATAACAAGAGAGAAAACGCAACAAAAAGCTCTGATGAGCGCCGTCACTAAATTAGAGCACCTGTCGAAAACCGACTCGCTCACTGGACTTGCCAATAGGAGAGAGATATTTAGCCAGTTAAGTGACGAAATTTCTCGTATGGATCGTGGCCAACAAACGTCAACGCTTGTTTATATAGACTTAAACAAATTCAAAGAAATTAACGATAAATACGGTCACAAGGTAGGAGACAAGGCGCTTGTTGAGTTCTCTGAAAGAATGAGTGGTTTGCTTCGTGATAGTGATAGATTCGGTCGTATTGGCGGAGATGAATTTGTGATCCTGCTCTATGGCACGGGTGAAAAGGAAACGGAAGCTTTTTTCAATAGGGTTGCCCAAAGCGGCTTTGAAGTTAATGTAGATGGCAATAAGGTAGTACCAATTGGCTTCAGTGTGGGCTGGATTGAGTGGAGCGAAGGGATTGAAACCGTGCAGGAGTGGCTAGATAAGGCCGATGAGGTAATGTACGGAAAAAAGCGTTATCAACAAGTTTTAACCGCGATTGATAAAGCGATGTAGATAGCTATTTCTGAGACTCGATATCTACATCGCTTTCGCCATTTTATTGTTGTCTTTGAGCGAACCAGCGCGCTATTTCCTGACGCTCTTTGTCTGTCATTTTTGTCTTATTTAAAAATGGCATGTCTTTGGTCACAGTGGTTCTTCGAACCACTTGTGGCGCAAACCTTTCAATATCTTCCCATGTATCTAATACTACGCCTAAAGGCGCGACTTTAAAGATATCGTCGGTTGGCGTGCGCGAGTGGCAATCCACACAATGGGTTGTAATTAAGCTTACTACTCGCTCATTGCTTACTTCAGAACTCGCTTGGGCGACTGCATTGTTAGCCGTTACTTTTTTACCTACTTCATCGACAAGGCTCACATCTTCATGTCCTTCATTCGATGTATGTGATGGCGACTGTGGCCATGACACCCATAGGGCGATTGCTAGCATGGCGACTGCGCCAGACACTAAAATACCAGGTTTAGTGGTGCCTACATGACGCAAGTTAAAGAAATGACGTATCCAAGCGGCAGCGGCCATTATCGCAATCAGTACCAGCCAATTTTGCGGGTGTTGATACGTCATGGGGTAATGATTTGAAATCATGATAAACAGCAGAGGCAGCGTAAAGTAGTTATTGTGTACCGAACGCAATTTAGCGCTCGCACCCCAAGTAGGATCAATATCTTTCTTATCGGCTACAGCTGCTACCATTTTGCGCTGGTTCGGCATGATGTTGAAAAAGACATTCCCTGCCATGATAGTGCCAATAAGCGCACCAACGTGAATATAGGCACCGCGACCGCTAAACCACTGGGTAGACAGGTAGCTGACAATACAAACAAGCGCGACTAATCCAATACCGAAGGCAAGTGGATATTTTGCCAATGGGCTGCGACAAGCAAATTCGTATAAGCCTAGTCCGCCAAAGATTAACCCTAAACCTAAAGATATTGCCGTGGTCGGTGACATGGCGTTTACCGAAGGGTCGATAAGATAAGCGCTAGCACCAAAGTAATAAACAATTATGAGTAGTGCGAAGCCCGATAACCACGTGGTATAGGCTTCCCACTTAAACCAGTGCAGTGTTTCTGGCATTTTCTCTGGGCCATAGGCGTATTTTGCGACCTCATAAAAGCCGCCACCGTGAATAGCCCATAAGTCGCCTTTGATACCTTTATCCTGCTTCCATTTAGGTGGCGTGCGTAGATTGTTATCCAACCAAATGAAGTAAAACGACGCGCCAATCCACGCTACACCCGCTACAACGTGGAACCAACGTACAAATAAACTTATCCAATCTAGCCACGGCATTATTGTTCTCCTTATTTAGGGCCCAAAGGCCCTACAGCAGCCTGTTATTAATGATGTTCTTTTTTATAGCGGCAGGTGCCGCTTATCCACGTTTGGTCGATAGCGCGGTCATCACCTAAAATACTCAAGGCAAAAAACACATCGTCAAAGTCCGCGTCTTCTTTTATTCTCAATTGTGTCAATTCGTCAAACCTAGGCTCAACAACGATAAAGTCAGCGGTGGTGCCTGGGTTTAAGTTGCCTATTTCATGATCAAGCGCATGAGCTACGGCCGCGCCTTGGGTCATAAGATAAAAGCCTTCTAACGGGCTGATGGGCTCGCTGCGCAATTGACTAACCTTGTATGCATCGCCGTAGGTTTTAAACATGTTAAACGTAGTGCCTGCACCCACATCGGTGGCCATGGCCACATGGACCTTGTTAGCACGCGCTGCGGTCATATCAAAAAGGCCACTTCCTAAAAACAGGTTAGATGTCGGACAGAAGGCCACCGTAGCGCCGCTTTCGCCTAAGCGTGCCCATTCGTTAGGCGTAAGGTGAATGCCATGGCCAAACACCGCACGTTCACGCACAAGGCTGTAGGTGTCATATACATCTAAATAGCCGTCCGCTTTAGGGAATAAGCTCTTCACCCATGCAATCTCGTCTAAGTTCTCAGACAAGTGTGTTTGAATGAAAACGTCGGGATACTGCTTGGCAAGTTCCCCTAATGCAGCAAGCTGCGCTTCAGTACTGGTTGGCGCAAAACGGGGCGTTAGCGCATAGCGGTTGCGGCCCTTGTTATGCCAAGCTTCGATTAATTCTGCACTGTCAGCTTGTGCTGTGTCGGCGCAGTCATTAAGCGCACTAGGGCAATTCCTGTCCATACATACTTTACCGGCCACAATTGCCATATCAATTTCGCTTGCTGCACTAAATAATGCGTGGCTACTGCTTTTATGAACCGTAGTAAAAACAAAACCTGTGGTAGTACCGTTCTTTAGCAATTGGCGTAAAAATACATTAGCAATGGTTTTAGCGTGTTCACTGTCAGCAAACTGCATTTCTGTGGGAAACGTATAGTTTTCAAGCCAGCTCAACAGCTGCTCGCCATAATGAGCTATGCTCTGTGTTTGCGGATAATGCAGGTGGCTGTCTATTAAACCTGGCAAAATCCACTTGCCTGAAAAATCTGTCACAGTGGCAGCCGGGTAGCGCTTTGCTATCTCTTCAAATGTGCCAATGTCTTTTATTTCTTTATTGTCTACTAACAAACCACCGTCTTTGAATATAGCGATGTCATTATCGAACTGTGTAGTTTGGTTAGGAAAGTGCGCAATGCTTGCACGAAAAAGCTGCATGTTTGTTAGCTGCCCCTGTAGCTGCTGAAACCGAATGGAGAGATTAGAAGTGGCACATGATAATGACCGCCATTCTCATCAAGTTCAAATGTAATATCAATGTGTGGGTAGAAACTTTTGCCATGCGTTTCTACAAGGTAAGGCTTGCAGTGAAAGCGCAGGGTATAAACGCCTGCGGCAAAACCGTCTTCAACGCCCCAGTTGTTAAAACGCCCGTCATTATCCGTTTCACCCGAAAGGGTGCTACCGTCAGGTAGTGTAAGTGTAAGGGCAATGCCTTGTGCTGGCTTACCTAATGTAGTGTCGAGTACGTGGCTAGAAAGCGTATTCATACTGTTTTCCTTAAAAACTATTCAATGCGTATTGACCATATTTTTGAAAATTCGGGGGTTAATCCAGCGCTTTGTTAATACGCAATAGGGTTATCTTTATTTGCTCTGCAGCAGCATTGGTAATCTCTTGCTGTGTGGTATTAGGTAGCCTAGCTTGTAATGCTTCTAACATAGTCTGCGCAGAAAGACCGGTGGCACAAATAATAAAGATAAACCCGTGCTTGTCTAAATAGGCGTGATTGGCTTCTTTTAACTGGCGTAAAACGGCCTCGGACGCGCTGGCTGTACCCGACTGCTCGCCCGCAGCAATGGCTTTGGTATTTGCAAACTTTTTGCGCAACGAATCAACGTCGCCAATCATGGGGTGTGCCGTAAAAGCTTCAAGGTAGTCGTCATCACTGCATTTGGCCCACGCGCTCTTCGCTTGATTAACAAGAGCATTCTTGTCGCTGTAGGGGCGTGCTTTTACCATTTGATAAACCCAGGTTTTCGCCGCGCAGCATTGCTCAAACCAAGATGACGCCTCTTCAGCGCTTAGCGTATTTAATTCTTTAAGTATCACTGATGGTGTCCTTTTCTTTGTGAAACGCTATAGCGGGTTTCTCACTGTATTTGTTACTGTTGCCTGCCGTTACTTCTTTTACATGAAGACGCTCGATAATTTGCGCAGATATAGAAACGGCAACTTCAATTGGTTGCTTGCCAGGAATATCTCGGTTACCTATTGGCGTAAATAGCCTTGCCAGCGCGTTGTCGTCAAACCCACGCTGAGTCAGCTTGGTAATAAAGCGCTTTGCTTTGGTGTCTGAACCAATTAACCCAACAAAGGGGAGGGAAGGTTGCTTTAACGCCTGCTCTGTAATGCGATAGTCCAATTGATGATCGTGGGTGAGTATAATCAGCCAACTGTTCTCATCAAGGTGTCTAACTTCGCTCTCTGGTGCTTCTTCCACGACTTTGTGCACGTTGGCTGGCAAAGACGATGGAAACAGTTCCTCGCGACTGTCTATCCACGAAATGCGTACAGGCAATTGAGCCAAAATAGGCACCAGTGCTTTTGCAACATGGCCAGCACCAAAAATGGCGATGTGCTGCTGATGAAGGTTACACACGTCAAATAGCACCTTTACTGCGCCGCCGCAGCACTGTCCTAAAGAACTGCTTAACGGGTAGCTGTAAAGTTCAGTGCATGCTTCGCCTTTTGCAAGGTACTCTCGTGCGCGGGCAATGGCATCAAACTCAAGGTGCCCTCCGCCAATGGTATCGATGCTCTGTGAAGCGGTAACTACCATTTTACTCCCGGGTTCACGAGGAGTAGAGCCTGCAGTGCCAACCACAGTCACAAGCACATAGCCTTCATTACGCGCTTGGCATTCGGCTATTCCCTCATACCAGTTTGTTGCACGAAATGATTGGGGCGCGCGAGATGACTTTGCTGCAGTGAGTGTCATAAAACACCGCCTCGACTGGAAGAATGCTGCATAGCACTTACTGCATTTAACACCCGTTCTGGTGTGGCTGGTGTATCTAGTTGCGGATCAACTGTGTAGCCAGATAGGCTAGATATGGCGTCTTTAAGGGCGCACCACACTGAAATAGCCAGCATAAATGGTGGCTCGCCAACCGCTTTTGAATGGTAAATGCTATCTTCAGCATTTTTTCTACCGAACAGCTTCACATTAAACTCTTTTGGCGTATCGCCAATGGCTGGAATTTTATAGGTCGCCATATTTTCACTTATCAGCTTACCCGCTTCATTCCATTTAAGGTCTTCTGTGGTAAGCCAGCCCATACCTTGAATAAACGCGCCTTCTATTTGGCCAATATCAATGGCAGGGTTAAGACTGTTGCCAACATCGTGGAGCACGTTAACTTTATCTACCGTATATTCACCGGTAAGTGTGTCGACAGAGACTTCGCTCATTGAGACGCCATAAGCAAAGTAGAAAAACGGACGGCCTTCACCGGTATCGCGGTTATACTGTAATTTTGGGGTTTTGTAGAAACCGCCTGAAGACAAAGATACACGAGCAAAATACGCTTGCTGCACAAGCTCGGTAAAGGTAATTTTGTGCTCATCCAATACCACGTGCTCATTAATGAATAGCACGTCGCCAGCGCGGTCCTCTAGACCTAAGCTTTTGGCAAAGCACTCGGCCAAACGGGCTTTTAGCGTAATACACGCATTTTGTACGGCTTTTCCGTTTAAGTCAGTGCCGCTTGAAGCTGCTGTTGGTGAAGTGTTAGGTACTTTGTCAGTGCGTGTAGCAGTGACTTCAATCATATCCAAATCTAGTCCAAATTCATTGGCTGCAATTTGGCCTATTTTGGTGTGAAGCCCTTGGCCCATTTCAGTACCACCATGGTTCACCTGAATACTACCATCAGTATAAATGTGCACCAAAGCGCCAGCTTGGTTTAAATGCTTCGCGGTAAATGAAATGCCAAACTTAACAGGCGTTAGCGCTAAACCTTTCTTAATCACCGGGCTTTCGCGGTTAAAGGCTGCAATAGCTTCACGGCGCTGCCAATACTGAGCGGTTTCTTCTAGCTCGGCAATCATATCGGGCAGAAGGTTATGTTCTACCTTCATTCCGTAGGGGGTAAAACTACCTGTCGTGGGGCCGTATAAATTACGTTTTCTTACCGATAGGGGGTCGCTGCCAATAGCACGGGCAATTTTATCAATCATGGCTTCAGCCATAATCATGCCTTGCGGTCCGCCAAAGCCTCGATAAGCGGTGTGCGATACCATATTGGTTTGCAATCTGTGACCAACAATGTCGCTATCACCTAAGAAATAACCGTTGTCCGCATGGAACATGGCTCTATCGACAATGGCGTCAGATAAATCAGGCGAGTGCCCACAAATACCGTTGATTGTCATGCGGGTGGCTTCAATTTTACCTGTCCCGTCAAAGGCCACGTCGAACTCGTTTTCGAATGGGTGACGTTTGCCAGTAACATGCATATCGGTGAAGCGTGGTAAGCGAAGCTTAACCGCACATTGATTGCGCGATGCCAGCAGAGCCGCTATACAGGCCCATTGCGCGGCTTGCGTTTCTTTTCCGCCAAAGCCGCCGCCCATACGTCGCATGTCTACCATTACACGGTGCAATTTTACATCTAGCACTTCGGCAACGAGTTTTTGTACCTCACTGGGATGTTGACTAGACGTATAGATTTTCATGCGATCTTCTTCATCAGGGATCGCAAGGCTCACTTGTCCTTCTAAGTACATATGTTCCTGTCCACCAATACTGAGCGTGCCATGTGCTTGGTGGATCGCTTTTTCAAATGTACTTTCAACGCGGTCAGTATGTTGGCCAAACCGATGTAGGGGACGCACAAACGTTTGCTGCTGGTGGGCAGCTTCGGCACTAAGTATAGGTTTGGCTTCACTCACCTCTACTTTCCCTTTTAGCGCAGCTTGTCGGGCAAGGTTTACCGAAGTGGCAAGTACTGCAAATACAGGCTGACCGAAGAATTTGATTTCGCCATTAGCAAGTAACGGATCGCCTTCGAACACAGGTCCAATATCTTTATGGCCAGGCACGTCGTCAATCGTAACCACATCTACAACGCCTTCACTTTGGCGAACAGCGTCAAGATTTATCGAGTTAATCGTACCTTTTGCGCATTGGCTTACACCAACTGCGGCATAAAGAGTGCCTTGAGGTTCAATAACATCGTCAACATAGTTGGCGCTGCCTTGTACTTGGCGTGTTGCGCTCTCGTGCTCTTTAGATACGTGAACGACGCTCTGTTTGTCGTTTTGTTGCTGTGGATTAGGGGCGTCAATTAACTTACGCATGCTGCACCACCCGTGTTTCAATTTGGTTTGCTGTTTGGTTTTCTAACCAGAAGCGATGCCACAGGTTAGCTAAAACAGTTTTACGGTATTGGGCTGTAGCGCGCACATCATCGATAGGTGAGAATGCATCGAATAAGACTTGTTTGCCCAACGTTAAACACTCGTTGCTAGCGAACTGCTTACCTTTCAAAACGTTTTCTAACGCATTGCAGGTTGACGGAACTGCTGCCACACCACCAAAGCCACTGCTAATGGCTTCTACCTTGCCGTTGTCGAGTGTGACATTAAATACGGCGCATACAGCTGAAATATCATCTTCAATTCGTTTCGATATTTTATATGCAGCTAATGCTTGATTGGGCTGTTTCAATGGTATTTCTATAGCACTTATCCATTCATCTTTCGCCAGCATGGTCTCGCGATAGCCTGTGAAGAATGTGCTAATTGGGATCATACGAACTCTCTCGCCGTTATCTAAATGCAGTATGGCATTCAATGCGAGTAATAACGGCGGCATATCACCAATAGGGGAAGCGTTAGCCACGTTACCGCCAATGGTAGCCTGATTGCGGATAGGCAACGAAGCAAATCGGGTAACAAGCTCAGCCACTTGCGGAAATGCATTTAGTAATAAAGGTGCCGCATCATTTAGCGGTACAGCTGCACCAAGAATAAGAGAATGCTCGCTTTTGGTGCATTGTTTTAGTGCATTAATATGCGTCACACTGATAAGCGTTTCTACATCTTTTAGCTGTTGCGTGAACTGAAGGCTTAAATCCGTGCTGCCAGCGACTAGCTGTGCAGTTGGATGCGCTTGCATCAGAGTCCTCAGTTCTTCGCGAGACGTTGGCGTATGGATATTTCCCGTACCTGTGGGTTTCTCTCCAGATAATGACAGTAATGTAGAAAGGGTGGCAGCTTGGCGTGCAGTGAATTGATCATCAGGTGTTTGTTCGCACACCGCCATTGTAGCGTCGATAATAGGGCGGTAGCCTGTGCAGCGACATAAGTTGCCTGACAAAGCGTGCAGCACATCGTCGCGATTTGGTTTTGTATTGCTGTGATATAAGGCGAACATCGACATGATAAAACCAGGCGTGCAAAAGCCACACTGAGAACCATGGTGATCAACTAGCGCCTGCTGTACGGGGTGTAAGTGTTTACCATCGTTCAAATGCTCAACAAATAAAAGCTGCTTCCCATGAACTGCACTCATTAGCGTGATGCAGCTATTCACTGTTCGATAATTAAGTTCTGCAGCGCTATTTGAAGAGGCTGGTTCCACAAGTACTACGGTACATGCACCGCAGTCTCCTGCTGCACAGCCTTCTTTTGTGCCTGTTTTTTTGCGATGTTCGCGAATAAATTGTAGAAGGGTGAGGTCGGCCCGCGCTTCATTTAATTCAACGACATCGTTATTTATTAGAAAGCGAATCATACTCACACCTTCTTGTTATATTCATTCTTGTATTCATTAATATAGCTGTATTTTTTCAATAAAAGTAGACCATTTGGTCAATTTATTGCTTATAAAAAAAGGCCGAGTTCTAAAAGGCCATGATTTTGCGCAAATTTGATTGGAAAAAAAGAAGTGATACCTTTCTATTTTTCTTTTGCTAAGCACTACGTCGATTTGTTAATAAAGAATAAGGCAAGATTCGTGCAAGGTTTTGAACTATTCGCGTAATTCGTGTTTTAGTATGGTTAACACTCCCTGCATAGGGTATGTATGATCTATAAGAGCATAGCAACTCGTCGGCAATAAATGCTAACCTATCGAAAAGGCATGCAGCATTTATACTGCCCGTGCGCTTGCAAAGTAGATTGCAAAGGAATTTTAATAATAATGATGAAGGTAAAAAGTGCTGACGCTGGCGTTGGCGCTATGAACAGAAGAAAAATACTCCAAGCCGCTGAAAAATGTTTTGCACAGTTTGGCTTCAAAGGCACAGCAGTACAAAAAATTGCTGATGAAGCAGGACTTCCTAAGACTAACGTTTTGTATTATTTCAAAACAAAACAAGAGCTCTACGTAGCGGTACTAGAAGAAACCCTCTCGCTGTGGAACTCACGTTTTGATAAAGCCACAGTAGAAGACGACCCAGCCGAGGTACTCGCCAATTATATCGCCGAGAAAATGGAAGTGTCGCGAACGCATCCAATGGCCTCAAAGATCTTTGCGATGGAAATTATCAATGGTGCACAAAACTTAAGTGGCTACTTTGATGAAGAGCATGCGCTTTGGATGAAGGGGCGACTTGCGGTTATTGATGCATGGGTAAAGGCCGGCAAACTGCCTCCTGTTGAAGGTGAATACTTGCTTTACACTATTTGGGCTAGTACCCAGCACTATGCTGACTTCTCTGCGCAAATAACCCGTCTACGCGGTAAAAAGATGACAAAATCAGATTTTGAAGACGCTACAAAACAAGTGGTAAAACTCGTGCTCGGTGGCTGTGGGTTATCTGTGCCAGAAAACTTCGAGGTGTAGCATGACAGAGTCTGTTTACCCTCGTGATCTGATTGGTTATGGTCAACATGTACCTCACGCTAAGTGGCCGGGCGAAGCAAAAATCGCGATTCAGTTCGTATTAAATTACGAGGAAGGTGGCGAAAATTGCGTGCTTCATGGTGACGAGGCGTCGGAAATATTCCTATCGGAAATTATCGGCGCACAAGCGTATAAAGACCGCCACCTCAGCATGGAGTCTATTTACGAATACGGTAGTCGTGCAGGGTTTTGGCGTTTACACCGTTTGCTTAATAAATACGACATTCCCGTTACTGTGTTTGGCGTCACTATGGCTATGCAACGACACCCTGACGCCGTAAAAGCCATGATGGATTCAGGTTGGGAAATCGCCAGCCACGCCATGCGCTGGGTGCATTATCAAGACATGGACGAAGAGCAAGAGCGTAAACAAATTGATGAGGCGATTATTCTTCATGAGCAGTTAACGGGCAGTAAACCTGTAGGTTGGTATACAGGAAGAACGAGTCCGAATACGCTGAAGTTGATTGCAGAGCGCGACGATATCTTATATTGCGCCGATTCATATGCTGACGACTTACCTTACTACGACTGCCATTACAGCAAGCCGTTATTGATGGTGCCGTACACATTAGACACCAATGATATGCGCTTTGCCACGCCTCAGGGCTTCAACAGTGGGGAACAGTTTTTCACCTACTTAAAAGATGCGTTTGACGTGTTATATGAAGAAGGAGAAGAAGCGCCTAAGATGCTATCTATCGGCCTTCATAATCGCATAATAGGACGGCCTGCTCGACTCGCCGCACTTAAGCGCTTTATCGAGTACGTTAAGTCTCATGATAAAGTATGGCTAGCGACACGAGAGCAAATTGCCCGTCACTGGTTGGAGCTTCATCCTAAAGATGGTGGTGACAAGCCGCGTACGTAGCGTTTACAGTACGCCTACTATATTTGAAGTACAGTAAAGTGAAGAGACGAAAGTGAAACAAATGGAGCGCTATCGCCTTCACTTAATAAAGGACAAAACCATGAAAACAAAACTAGCCATTATTGCCCTTGGGGCGCTAGCGCTGACAGCATGCTCAAAGCTGGCTAAAGAAAACTACGATAACTAAGGGGCTGTTATCCTTTTCTGTGCAGTTTTGGTCTAAATGGAAGCCTTTTAATCGCGAAACAGTCCTGCAGGCCTAGTGGGCTAAGTTAAAGGGCTGTGACAAAGAGTAAAAGGCTTCCATGACGACCCCTCCGGGCAGCGCCTGTATGTCATCTATACTGCGTTGAATGTTTTCGATTTAGGCCCACTAGACCTTCAAACATCCTCCTTGTCTAGATGACATACAGACGCTGCAAAAATGCACAGAAAAGGTTAACAGCCCCTAATATGGGTATGTCTCAGGACGAAGTTGAAGCAATTCTGGGTTCAGCTGACAACTGCGGAAAAACAATGGGTACCATGGCATGTACATGGGGCAATGAAGACAGTAAGCACGTTAAAATCGTATTTATGGGTGATAAAGCCGTTACCTTCACTTACGATGGATTGAAGTAAACGTATATCTTTTTCACTTGCCTAGTCTAATAAGAAAGGTGGCGTTGAAAGCCACCTTTTTTGTATCTAAAGCGTTAACTTACAGGCACGCAATAAGCGCCGTTGAATTATTTTAAATCCAATAAGTATCGTAATAAGAAAACAATCGCTAGTGCATAAGTGAGCGGTGTTACTTCTTTAAATTTTCCCGTACCTACCTTAATGCCAACATAAGTAATAAAACCAAGGGCAATGCCTTCGCTAATGCTGAATGTGAGCGGCATGGCGATAAGTGCAACAGAAGCAGTGGCTAACGCACCTAAGTCGTCGAAATCAACCTGTCGAATCGATTCCATCATTAAAATACCTACCATCAATAGCGCTGGCGTAGTGGCCATTAGCGGGATAACTTTCATTAGCGGTGTTAAAAATAGCGAGAGTAAGAAGCAGACAGAAACCACTACTGCGGTAAGCCCGGTTCTGCCGCCCGCCGATACGCCCGTAGCGGACTCCACATAGCTAGTTACTGGAGATGTACCCACTAATGCGCCAGCAATACTCGCTGATGCATCGGCTGTCATTGCTGAGCCAATTTTCGGTAGCTTGCCTTCGGGTGTAAGTAGATTGGCTTTTCGAGATACGCCGATTAAGGTACCTATGGTATCGAACATGTTCACAAACATAAGTGCGAAAATGAGGTCCCACGTTTCAGCAAGGTGATCGATTGGGTACCAAAAGTCCATTGCCATAAAGGTGTTTGAAATAGATTCTGGCATGCCAACTACAGCAGAAGGCGTTGCAGTTAAGGTACCGTTTTCAGTGGGGATAAAAGCACCAATTAAGGTGAGTGTTATGATAGAGATTAAGATAGCGCCTGTAACGCGTTTCACCATCAAAACGATAGTAAAAATAATGCCGATGAGCGCTAACATTACTGCTGGCTCAGAAAGGTCGCCAAGCTGTACGAAGGTTGCGGGATTATCAACAATCAGCCCCGCATTTTTAAGGCCGATAAAGGCAATGAACAAACCTATGCCACACTGCACGCCGATTTTAAGAGAAGGCGGTATAGACTCGGCTATTTTGGTTCGAACTCCGGTGAGAGAAAGGAGTAAAAAGAGAATGCCGTTCCAGAATACAATACCAAGCGCTGCTTCCCATGGAATTTCACGACCAAGACAAATGGTAAACGCGAAAAAGGCGTTCAAGCCCATACCTGGTGCCAACGCAATAGGGTAGTTAGTCATTAGCGCCATCATTAAAGTGCCAATACACGCCGCTATTGCTGTCACTGTAATTAGGCCCTCTACGGGCATGCCACTTAACCCAAGAATACCTGGGTTCACCACGAGTATATAAGACATGGCTGCGAACGTAGTAAGTCCTGCAATGATCTCTGTTCTTACTGTTGTTCCGTGTTCCTGCAGCTTAAATAGCCGTTCGATTACGTTGTTGGACATCAAGAGTTCTCTGTTAGTATTTCATTGTGTGTTTTGTGCGTTGAAAGCAATAAACTGACCAATTAGTCAACTTGTTGGTGTGTTTTGTGCTAACTTACTTTTCAGTACAATGACTAATTAATAGCCATTGCGTGACTCAAGGTCACTAGCCAGGCAGCACAAAGCCAGCCAAACGGTTAGTAATCAACATAGATGAAGTCAAAAAAACCGCAAACAAAACCTAAATGAGCAATAGAACTCGTTTACAGATAGCATTAAAGATAAACTATTACGCACCAATTAAATGCCATTGCATTGTTGTGGTGCAAATAAGTGAGGGGCCATGTCGCTGTCATCAATAATTAAAAACATTCCAAAGGCCGAACTGCATCTGCATATAGAAGGTAGCTTAACGCCTGAACTTATGTGGCGCCTAGCTGAAAAGCACAGTGTATCACTTCCTTATGTTAGCGTGGAAGAGATAGAAGCGGCGTATAACTTTGAAGATCTACAAAGCTTCCTTGACTTATATTATGCAGGGGCGGGCGTGCTTCGCGATGAGGATGATTTCTTTGCTTTAATGTGGGAATACTTAACGCGGTGTCATGAGGACAATATCGTCCACACAGAAATTATGTTTGATCCGCAAACCCATACAGAGCGTGACATAGGTTTCGATATTTTCATGCCAGGCTTTTTGAAGGCGATGGAAAAAGCAAAAGATGAATACGGTATCAGTAGCTATTTAATCATGTCTTTTCTTCGTCATTTGCCTGAAGATGCTGCTTTCGATACGCTTTCTGCAGCAGAGCCCTACTACGAGCACATCACGGCGGTAGGGTTAGACAGCTCCGAACTTGGCCATCCGCCATCAAAGTTCGAACGTGTTTTCAAAAAAGCCAAAGCGCTGGGATTTAAAATTGTCGCCCATGCTGGAGAAGAAGGACCGGCATCTTACATTTGGGAAGCCATCGAGCTATTGGACGTTGATCGTATTGATCACGGTGTGCGCTGCCAAGAAGACGAGGCGCTTATGGACCTCTTGAAAGAAAGACAAATTCCACTTACTGTTTGCCCGTTGAGCAATCTCAAGCTTTGCGTAATTGATGACATGAAAGACCACAATATTGTCCAGCTTCTTGATGCTGGGCTTCTGGTCACGGTTAACTCTGATGATCCTACGTATTTTGGTGGTTTCTTAAATGACAATTTTGAAGCGTTGCACCAGTCGCTGGGTATTGACGAAAAAACAATTCGTACGTTGGTAGCAAATAGTTTCAAGGCAAGTTTTTTACCGCAGGAGCAGAAAAACCAGTTTGTTGAAAAGGTTCTTTCAGCCTAGCAAGGCGAGGAGTGGATGATAGTCGAGTTAGCTTCTGGCGATTAATGCGAGGAGCTAATGTGATTTTACGATTTCATGACTGCAATAGTTTGCTTAATCAAACTGTCTAATTCTGTGATATCTTGAACGATTTCGCTTAAATCGTCTTGCTTGGCTTTGTTTTCAATAGACGATGCCTTTTCCCGAATGGCATCGGCACCTACATCGCCCGACACACCTTTCATAGCATGACTGTTGAATCTAACGGCTTCAATATCTAATGCGGTCGCTGCACTTTGAAGTGCTTGTTGTTTTTGTTCTATTTGCGCTAGGAACATTTCAACAATACGGTTCAATAACCCCTCATTTCCACCCAGCCTGCTTATTGCGGCATCGCGGTTCCATAATTGTTCTCGAGTGGGCGTATCGTTTGAGTTAGATGTGTCCATATGTGCCACCGTAATTGAAGCGTTATACCAGTGTACAATAAATGTTCTAAACAAAAAACAGCAAGTTCAGCCGCTTAGCAAACAACGGTTCATAAATCGGCAAAACCTAGACGAAAGACTAATATTTTTTACGTATCTCAGGCAATGTAACTTTTGTTAACCCGGTAGCTATGTCTTATAGCGCTACGCTGGCCCGCGTGGGTGGCGATGAGTTTGCCTGCTTACTTACTGAAATTGGCTCGGGTTACAGTGCAGACAGTATTGCTATGGCGTGTTTAAAGGCGGGTAGAGAGCCCATTGAAATAAACGGTAAGGCCCATCAACTTAGCTGCACTCAAAGCTCTTGGGTGTCACTTAGGGCAGGGTTATTTTATGTGTCGTCCCTTGGTGGTGGCGGATTTCTTCACAAAGTTCATCGATGATTGCCAAGTTGCGTAAGGTTCACTCGGCGGCGTGCAGAACGCTATCGATAGACCTTCTTTATAACCTTGTCTTTCAAACCATACCTACTTGGAAGCAAACTAGCTGACTTTTCGATACAAATTTGGATGTAAGGTGTTAGACTTGCATAAAGCGTTGTCATTACTTTGATATTGTAAAAGCAGAAACAACGCAAGCGAGAATGGCCGCCTTGGTGTAGTAACAATAAAAGTACCCGATGAATCGAAAAGAAATAAAACCCTACGCAGAGTGTAACGTGCTTATTGTGGATGATGAGCCGATGAGCCGTATGCTGCTTGAATCCATCCTTGAGTCGGTGTTTACCTGTGCTACAGTCGAGTCGGGAGAAGGAGCCATATCTTACTGTAAAGCTAATTTGCCGGATTTAGTTTTGCTGGATATGAACATGCCAGATATTGATGGTCTAGACGTTTGCACAGCCTTAAAGGCCTCGCCTGAAACGAATCATATCCCAGTCATTTTCGTTACATCTACAATGGATATTGAAAGTGAAAATGCGTGCTGGGAAGTAGGGGCGTCAGACTTTGTGATGAAACCGGTTAACGCTTCCACGTTAACGCATCGCATCAGAACACATCTGCAAAATAAGCTTCGCACCGAATTTCTTGAAATGATGACATTTCACGACCAGCTAACGGGCTTGTACAATCGCATGTATTTAACCAACGAAATTCCGTTACTTATTAAGCAAGTTGCGAGAGACAATGGTACAGTTGGAGCAATAATGATCGATATCGATTACTTTAAGCTTTTCAACGATACGTACGGTCACCTTGAAGGCGATATTTGCCTTCAAAAAGTGGCGCAAACTGTATCGGATACAGTTAAACGCCCCAAAGACGCCGTTATTCGCTTTGGCGGCGAAGAGTTTTTAGTCGTCCTCCCCTATATCGACCATCAGGGCACAAAATTAGTGGCACATCAGCTTGTTGAGGCTGTTGCCCATGCAAAAATTCCACATGGTAAAGGGATAGAAAACCGCGTATCAATAAGTGCAGGCTTTGCAGTTTGGAAAGCTACGGATGTGGTTGAAGACGATGTAGCTGCGCTTATAGAAGACGCTGACATTTCACTGTTTGAAGCAAAAGAATTAGGGCGAAACCAAGCCAAGGGCTGAGGCCACCGTCCAATATCCCATCATAAAAATAGAATTTCTAGCCTATTGTTTAATATCCCGTATTCAAATTCCAAGCTATCTTTATAAATGCGGGGCCGCTATGCATGAATCGAGCAAGGCGGCAAGAATCTTGTGGTCTTTACGCTTGGGTAGCGAACCATGGTTTATTTTGACGAACAATCGAGTTTGAATGTGAAACTGGAACACCAGTTGAAGGCATCGCTAACCAGTTTGGTACAGCGAGGCTGTGATTCGTTTGGCGTGTTTCAAGGTTTACTTCTACAGTTGGACGAAGAGACAGTTAATATATTGGTTAAAGCTTCGTCGGCGTATGCACCCAACTTTAAGTCGGTCCCTTCTTTCTCTACCTGTGTACCTGTAGACAACTGCTTTCCTGTAAACAGCGCTAAGTGTTCTACTGCATTTAAACAATGGTTTTTTACTTATTTTAATGCCGAAAAGTACATCCGAGGCCGTGTTCATACCCTGGATGGAAGCCAAGTGTGCTTGGTCTTTATTAATGCGTGCCCGGAACAGCCGGTTAACCTCGACAAGCTGTCGCTGTTAGACGATTGGCTGAGCGTGATGTTGAATAAGTTTCATCTCGAAAAAGCAGAGACCAATCAAAACACGTTGTACGAAAAGTTACAAAGTGTAGCGAACATAGGCACATGGGAAGTTGATTTGACCACTAATGCACTTAGCTGGTCTTCACAAACTCGGCGTATTCACGAAGTCTCAGAGGACTTTGAACCCACATTAGAAACAGCTATCAACTTCTATAAAGAGGGGTTTGATAGGGATGAGATTAACCGCATTGTCTCCCACGCGGTGGCTACGGGTGAACCGTGGAGTGCAACGCTTGAACTTGTCTCCGCCAAAGGTAATTCGGTTTGGATAGAAACCCACGGCATGGCTGAGATGAAGCACGGAAAGTGTGTTCGTTTGTTTGGAACTTGCCAAAACGTTAACAAATCGGTGCAACTTAGACTCGAATTGGAAGAGAGAAGAAGAGAAGCCGAAGCTGCGTCTAAAGAACGTGGCATATTGTTATCTCGTATAAGCCACGAGTTAAAGACGCCGCTCAATGGCATAACCGGCATGTTGCAGGCGATTAAGTTCGAAAATAAAGAAAATGTACGAATGCGCAAAGCGGATGTGGCGCTTCATAGCGCAGACCGTTTATTGTCTCTTATAAACGATGTTTTGGATTACACCTCCATCATTAACGGCGAATTCTCACTAAAATATAGCGACTTTTGTGCACGTTCGTTAATTGAAGATATCCTGGATGTATTTAAAACAAAATGCGTAGAGAAAGGCGTAAGGCTTTACGCAGTGCTGTCTTTTGACGAAAACACTTATGTTCACGGAGATGCCGCCCGAATCAGTCAAGTCATTACAAATTTGTTATCGAACGCGGTTAAATTTACACCGAAAGGGTATATTTCGGTGCAAGTTACGTTAAAGCATCAAGGCGATGTGCCTATCTTACTTGCGTCAATTGAAGACACTGGGGTGGGCATGAGTGATGAAATATTGTCACGTATTTTTAGACCATTTCAAAACGATACCGCCAGTGCCTCTGAAGAGTTAAATGGAAACGGTTTAGGGTTGTCTATCGTCAATCAACTTGTTGACAAAATGGATGGCGAGCTTGAAGTGCGGTCAAGCGTAGGGAAAGGCTCCTGTTTCGATATTGCTATACCTGTAGAAATGGCAGTTTTAGATAAAGAAAAGCAAAGTGACGTTGTCCTCTCTTCAGACCTGCTTAGTATTCCTCTTAACGTTTTGGTTGTTGATGACAACGATATAAACCGTTTCGTGCTTGCATCCATGCTAGAGAAGTTTAATTACCTTCCAGATGAAGCCGAAAATGGCGAAGTGGCCGTTCAAATGGCCCGAGCTAAAAAATACGATATTATATTTATGGATTGCGCTATGCCAGTGCTCGATGGGGTAAGTGCGACTAAGATTATTGTTCAAGAAAACTTATTGCCTAAGCACGGCCGCATTGTGGCTGTAACGGCAAATACTACACCTGAAGATAAGACTGATTGTAGCAATGCGGGCATGGCCGATTTTCTTGCCAAGCCCGTGGTACAAAATGACGTTACCCTTCAGGTGCGCCATGCACTAAAGGCCAAATCAGTGACAGCGTAGAGGTTAATGTGTGTTTATTCCGCTGAAGGGGGCGTATCTTTTACGGTTTCCCAATGCGTTACAATATAGTCTGTAACCTGCGAGCCGACATTATAGGCGGCTTCTATAGCGGCTCCCATTGCTGCATATCCATCGCCAGAACTCTCTAACTTTAAGTTCTCCGCAGCGCTCAACGATGGTGGCTGCATGGTAAAATTGCTCGCTGTTCTAAGAATAAGTAAGCGGTCTTTGTTGACTACCTCTGCATTGTCCAAGTAGCTCAAGCTTTGAAGTGTTGCTGAGTCTTCCATGCCCGAGGTAACAAAATTTCCTTTGCCCTGCGTCCAGTATGCTACCCAATCGTTTGCCCACGCATTTAGTTTTTCGCCATGCCAAAAGGTAGAAGCAGATAAATGCGCACCCATCGACACATTTGGAAGTGCTTTAGCACTAGCTGAGTTGGTGTACTTTGCTCTCAGTGCATCCATCGCTTCGTTGTTTAAAAGCTTGGTGTCTTTTGTCAACGAATAGGCCCACTTTGCTAACGGTAAGTTCAGCGCGTACACCTCGCCATTTGGGCTGTTGTTTACGTCTACAGCATCAGCGTTTTCAAAGGGCGCATGAGTGAAGAGGGGGAAATAACCCGTACTCCACTGAGACGGAATTTCTCTAGCGTCAATTTGATGTGCTAGGTCGCCATCGACTACATAATCGGTCCAAATTGCACTTCCAATGGTGTTATCCGCTGGGTCGACTCCCGCGATCCCAGCGACCAACCAATAGGCTTGGGATAAATCAAAGCGAGGATCAAGACCTAGTGCCATTATTGCTGCTGAAGCGCGCGCAATGCCCATTCCCGTAACCATACCGATTACACCTGTATCAGGATTGGCGTAAATATCGTGAAATCCATGAGGCAAAGGGTATTGGGTTGTGAGTTTCTGGCGAGCCTTCCACAATTGAAATTCACCAGGCGCGTCGCCTTCGTCGTTGCCAATTTCGAACATACTTACTACAACAACCTTCACTTTCATTGGCGGCTTAGCGTCATTGGCTTTAACATTGGCAGAATAACTACTGCTACAGAAACCCAAAAACATAGCCAAAATAAGCAAAGCGTTGAAAAAGGCAGACCGTTTTTGTTTAAGCAGTGGATAAAAAGAAAGATGCATTTAGTACTCCTAAAAAAGAGCCCAGCATAATCAAACTGGGCTTCTTATCGAAAAAACTTACAGGCCTGAGAGCGTGTGTCGAACGTTCAATCTACACATGAAGCACGACCACGCTCAAAGAGTATGCGAACTTAGAATGAGTAAGTAAATTTAGCATTCCAGTGACGCGGTAGTTCAGGTAGTACAATTTGACTACCAAATAGATCAGGGAAGTTAGAGCGGAAATAACGCTCGTCAGTTAAGTTTTTAACGGTTAAGTTCAACGACCAATCTTCTGCCTGATATGACAAGCCAGCATTGACTAACGTGTAGGCTGGAAGTGTCACTGCAGCTGAGTAGCCAGACGCGACCTCATCCACATCCACAATACTCACGTTGGCAGCATAACCATTTTGGAAGTCATAGGTTGCTGTCAGCGTGTAAATATTTTCAGGAATACCGGCCTTTCGACCGTCAGAGTTTGTTTCTCCTTCACCAACAAGGTTAAGACCTACTACGTTCCCGCCAAAAATTAACGAAGGATCATCAAGAGCAACTAAATCGTCAGCACCTAAGAATCCAAATTGGTTTCCATTGGCAAGTGCAGTTAAGTTAATAACTTCTATATTTGTATAGCCAGCAGAAACAACAAGGTTCTCATTGACTACCCAACGAAGTTCAAATTCGGTGCCTTCGTTATTGGTTGTGTTGTTGGTAACCGTATTCTGAGTATTGAAGTCGGTACGCTCTTGCTCAAAGAATGAAAGGGCAAAATAGAGTGTATCGTCAACGAGAGAACCTTTAATACCGTATTCCATCAGCTCAGACGTGTCGAATGCACCACCACCACCAGGTTGATTGAGTTGGCCAACACCAATCTCGGCGCCCTGGCCTGCAACAAGGGTAGCTTGCTCTGCTGCAGTGATATAAGGAATAAGGCCAAATTCAAATTCATATGAAATACTAGCGTTCCAAGACCATCCATCTACGGTTTCTTCAGCATAAACTGGTGTTTCATCTCCAGTAGCACCCAGAAGTAAATCCGTGCGTGATGTGCTTTCAATATCAATAGTGTCGTATCGTAAACCTAGTACTAAGTTTAAACCCCAGTCCCAAGTTAAATCGGTCATTGCAGCAATGCCTAAGTCTAAGTAATTACCTACGTCATAGTTGTCGTAGTTTTTACCCGAGCGGGTAGACAAAAGGCGGCGATCGAGCGCTGAAGACGGCATGGTTAGGTCGCGACGATTAAAGAACTCGTAAGTGAAGTCATCGCCGTGCTCAAAGTCGGTATAGCGCACAGATGGAGAAAATTGAAATTGCGCTAATAGTCCGTCGTTCTCATATTCTGTCGCAAAAATTAGTTTGTCTTCTATAACCCAGCTGTCATGGAATTGTGAGAAGCCATAAGCATTTTCGTTTATGTTGTCGTATGCATCATAGAAAAGCTGGTTGCGAATTTCCCAATTATCCGTGTAGTAAATGGTGTCGAAGTAGAGCGTTATGGCTTCGTTACCAAGTTGGTCATCAGGTGCTACCAAAGTTTGGCTACCACTTAAGGTCGTAGTACCTGGGTTTTGTAATGCCATTAGAGGATCGAAAAAGTCGCCTGTAACCGAATCTAATGGGACAGCTGGCGTGAAAATAAACGGTGAAATCAAGTCGGCGACTTCAGCATATTCTTCGTGACTGATTTGACCGTCGCCGTCCGTATCTAATGGTTGAGCCGTACCTGTAATATAGGTTCCGTCGTCAACTAACTCTCGAGTTAATCGGTTCCAGCCGGCCACTTGGTTACCATCGTAGTCGTGGTACATACCACCAAATTCGAAACGAAGGTTATCGGTAATATCGATATTAAATGATGCTTGAAGTACGGTTTGATCAGTCTGGGTATTGTCGTAGTAACTGTCAGAGTTTTCTAGCTCACCGTATATGTAATAGCCCATTTCTTTACCGGCAACACTAGTCGGTCCGCCAACTTCTGCGGTTAAAATGCTCTTGTTCCACGACCCCGTTGTGTAAGACAACGCGCCTGTTGGTGCATCTAAATACTGCCCCGATGACGCACGGGCAGACTTGGGATTAAAGTTCAGATAACCACCAATTTTTGATGGGCCGTAAATAGGTGATGCCGGACCACGAACGATGTCGATTCGGCTGGACGCGCCAATAGGCGTAGGGTAGTTACCTGGGTTGTCTAAGCGCTTAACACCGCGGAAGTAAGTTTCCCCGGGCGTGCCCCGCACATCCAGAGAGCCTGCAACACCGAAGAACGACTGTGTGAATGTACCTGGTGCGAACGCGACGAGTTCATCAATGTCTGAAACGTTGAAGCGCTCCATTTGCTCTTGAGAAATCGTGGACGCTGAGCGAGGCGTTTCGAGAATAGATTTGCCAAAGCCAAAAACTGACTCAACGTCTTGGCCAGGAAGGCTCCCAAGGGATCCTGTTACCTGAATTTTTTCAACATCTTTTTCTTTAACCTCTGTCTCTTCTTGAGCAAAAGCTTGCGACGATAGCGCGACCGCGGTAGTCATTGCAAAAGCTTTTGCTAGAGGAGATAAATTGAATGTAGTGTTTTTCATGGTTTCCTCGTTATTTTTAGTTGCCCCTTTTTAGGGCTCTTTTCACGCATTTTTATATGCGTTTTGTTATTGGCAAGAGAGTTAGCAGGATGAGTGCCAACTACTTGTCCAGTTGGTCAACTTTTAACCTTCTCTTAAGTTGCTGAATTATAGGGATAAAAATATATAATGTTGTTCTTATATTGTTGTTTTTATGTAAATAAACTCAATCGCATAAATGCATGCACTTATAAGGTGATTTTTAGCGAGCTTTTGCACTAAAAAGAGCAGAGGTTACGCCCGGTTGCCCGTCTATACTTAAAATGGATGTCGAGTGAGCTGAGTGCTTAACAACCTCATGGTTTACAACGGCTTTTTCATTGAGTGCTTTCGGCGCCCTACGGTTACCTTCTGGCTTTGGGTTGTGAATAAGCTCGTAAGCAGGGGTGTCCTGAGCAACGCCAGTGCTGCTTTCAATTTTTTGTGCACTAGCGTGTGGGGAAGCAAGGGGCTTTTTTCCAGGTAAGGTTAAATCAAGGATGACGGCGGTAAGGCCGGCCGAGGTTACTGGGGAAAGTAAGATATTTTCAAGCCATGAAGGCAATTCAGAAAGGGCTTCTGGTACCATCATTACACCAATCGCCATACCTAGCGCACACGCTGTCACCAAACTACTGCGCCTATCAAGCGCGTAGCTGGCTAATAGCTTTAAACCGCCCACGGCCACCATGGCAAACATAACCAGAGTAGCACCGCCAAGAACTGGCTTGGGAATAGCCTGCAGCACACCACCTACAATGGGGAAGAACCCAATAGCAACGAATAGCGCTGCAACAAAAAAGCCGACCTTACGGCTGGCGATGCCGGTTAATTGGATAACCCCGTTATTCTGGCCAAATGTAGTATTTGGAAAGGTGTTGAACATGCCAGCAAGTAACGAATTAACGCCGTCGCCCAAAATCCCGCCCTTCACTCTTGCAAGATAAATCGGACCGCTCACAGGCTGCTTGCAGAAAAGACTATTTGCGGTTAAGTCGCCGGCCGTTTCTATTGCACTAAACAAATAGATGAGCGCGATAGGTAAAAAGAGAGTGATATCAAATGCAATGCCAAAGGCAAAAGGGGTGGGGATCGCTACGACGGAAAGCGAAGCAAGGCCGCTGAAATCTAATCCTTTTGTAATGCCAACATAGGTTGCGCCAATCGCCATACCAATAAAGATGGCGCTTAAACGCAGCCAATGATTTGTTGAGGCGTTCAAGAAAACAATGATGAGCAACACGCCTAGGCCGACGGCTAAGTTTTCTGTGCTGGCGAAGTCAGCGGCGTGAAAGCCTCCCGCAAGATCAGTCATGCCTACGTTTATCAAGCTTAGCCCAATAGCAGTTATTACAATTCCTGTAGTTAATGGTGTAATGATACGTTTGAGCTTATGTACAAATAGACTAAACACCACTTCGACCATGGCACCCGCCATAGTTAATCCAAACAACAAAGACAAGACATCTTCGGATGTTCCTCCATCCGCCTTGACCTGATTTCCTGCCAGTATCAATGCGCTAATAAACGCAAAACTGGTACCTTGGATGGCTACCAATCCACTGCCTACCGGGCCTATACGCTTTGTTTGAATTGCCGTGCCTAAGCCGCTTACAAACAAGGCCATACTGATAAGATAAGGCGTGTATTCAGTAAGGCCCAGTGTTGATGTAACAATAAGAGTCGGGGTAATGACACCGACAAAGCTTGCAAGTAAATGCTGAAATGCCGCGGTAAGTGAAGGAAGAAATGCCGGACTATCATGTAAATCGTAAAGTAGTTCGCTGTGATTTGAAGACATGGTTATTCCTTGTTATTTCCTTAATTGGCGAAGACGGAGACGGCGCCGAGTCACACTCGCTATGATTTATCTTAGTGAAGTACTGATAGCCGCCGTTTAGCGCTTGATTAGTTGCTAGCTCATACCACCATTTGCCGTACGCCGAACCTGATAAGTGATGGTGCAAGTCACCGCCTTTTGGAAACTGTTTAAGTAGTTGATAGGTCTGTGAGTCGGTCAATGACTGTGTATATTGCTTAAACCAACTGTTTGCGTCTTCTTCAGTAGCAAAGGGGCTTGCGGCGGAATAAAGACCAACAAAGGATAAAGACAGAATGAACAGGGTTCGTACAACAAATGACATGAGCAATTTTTCTTAGCAATAGTTGCTCTGTAGTTGCAAGATATTGACCAGTTGGTCTGCTTAGTAATGTGTTTTTAAGTTGTTGTTTTAAAGTGTTTTTTATGTGGGTTTGGGGTAGGAGCAAATAATTAGGCAATTCGTAAGCCCCATTTTGGTGCCTAAACAAAAAAATGCGCTAAATTAGCGCATTTTTTCAGAGCAGTGCGAACGGTCGTTTTATAGGACTACGCCTTCATCTAACGTCACAAAAATTGAGTGGCGCACTTCATTGTACATTGCGCGGGAACAATGGCCTTCGCCTTCTGTGTCTTCTAGCAATAGTACGTCACCTGCTCCAAACACGTGGCGTTCACCGTTAGACACCGTAAATTCAGCACGCCCTTTAATAATGAAAAGGAGTTGTCGCGCCGGCGCTGGATGCCACTTAAAATCATAATCTGCAGGCGTTTCGCGAAAAATGATCTTATCGGCTCCAAATTTTTCTGAAAGCATGCCGATAGGACCGCCGTCTTTTAGCGCAATCTCCACTTCGCCAAAGTGACTTTTGCCTGCTTCATCGTTGTAAATCCTTGTTATTTTCATTATTAACCCTTCATTGAAACTTTACTGATTTGACCACTACGTATGCTTGAGCTTGCTAATGGTTTTATAAAGTACTGACAAACTTGCGGCCACGTCATCAATGGTAATAGATTCTGCAGGGTGGTGACTTATTCCGCCCTTACAACGTGTGAACAACATGGCCACAGGGCAAATATCAGCAATAGCCATAGCGTCATGACCTGCTCCCGAGGCAAGGACTCTTGGCTTAATTCCGCTTTCTTCTACGCCTCGAACTAGCGCTTCTTTTAGCTGGCTATCGCAATGCACCGCAGGTGCGCTGTGGGTTTGCTCCCGTGTTAGCGTTATTTGTCTTGCATGCGCAATGGCATCAAACTTTTGCAATATTTCTGCCAATACAGAATCTCGCAATTCATCATCTTCGCTTCTGATATCGAGAGAAAAACGTGTGCGACCAGAAATGACGTTAACGCCGTTTGGCGCATTTTCAATTTTACCTACCGTGGCTACAACGCCCGGACGCTGCAAGCTTATGCTCTCTACAGCCAATAGCATCTCTGCACTTGCGCACAACGCATCTCGTCGCATAGACATTGGCACAGTGCCAGCGTGACCCGCCATGCCTTCTATTGAAAAATTAAAACGTTTTGCACCTGCAATAGCACTGACAACGCCAACTGGCAGATTTTCTTGCTCTAAAACAGGGCCTTGTTCAATGTGAAGCTCTATGTAGCCCAAAATGTCGGTACGGGAAATAGCGGCACTGTTTACTGCGTCGAAATTAAGGCCGAAGTTCGCCATGGCTTGCTCTAAGTTCACGCCATTTTCATCTTTTAAATGACGCCATTGCTCTTGCCATTTACCGGTGAGCGCGCGGCTTCCTAAAAGGGTGGTGCCAAATCGCGTGCCTTCTTCATCACAAAAACCCACAATATCTATATGAAAAGGGAACTTGGTTTGCGTGCCATCAAACATAGCGACCAGCGAAATAGCGGCGACCACGCCTAGCATTCCGTCGTACTTTCCGCCGTTAGGCACAGTGTCGAGGTGGCTACCTAGAATTAATCGCGGTGCGTTGGGCACGCTTGATGTATAGCGCCCCCATATATTGCCAACAGCGTCTTGCCAGGTGGTCATTCCGGCTTCAATCATCCACCCTGAGGTGAGTTGATTTGCAAGCTTGTGTTGTTCGGTCAAATAGCGCCTGTCTAAACAGGCTGGATCCTGGCTTAAGGTGCCTAATGTTTCGCACCTTGCCATGACTTGCGTAGCCAATTCAGCAAATTCTGCGAATTCACCCATTGGTGACTCCCGCCGCTTTAGCCTTAGCATAAACGCTAAGCGCAGCATCTACACCTTTACCAGCAGGTAGCGCAAACCCTTGCATACGAAGAACAGTTTCAAGGGACTGGAGGGTATGTAACACGGCATCTTCTCTGGCGTTATAGCCCATAGTGCCAATGCGCCAAATTTTTCCTTTTAGCGGACCAAAACTAGTGCCTATTTCAATGTTAAAACGCAGAAGTAAGGTTTCGCGTACCTCTTCGCCATGAACACCCTCGGGAATATGAACACCTACAACGTTGTACATTTTGTGTTTCAGGTCGCCGAAGGGCTCAAGTCCCATGGCCTGAATACCGGCTAGCATCGCGTCGCCCGCTACTTTGTGACGAGCAATCACGCTCTCCTGGCCTTCTTCTAAATGCAGGCGCGCGCATTCACGGGCGCAATAGAGCATACTGGCCGCTTCGGTGTGGTGATTTAGTCGCTCCTCGCCCCAATAATCCATGATCATGGGCAAGTCGAAGTAGTTAGAACGAATTTTAGGGCCACGCGCAGCTTCATGGTGAGCATCGCGAATGCCGGCTTCAACGTGGTGACGGGTACGCACGGTTTTAACAAACTTGTCGCTTAGTGTAATAGGAGCACTGCCTGATGGGCCTCCTAAGCACTTTTGCAGGCCAACTGACACCGCATCTAATTTCCAAGCATCAACGTCTAGCGGGTTCCCACCTATTGACGCTGTTGCATCGCAGTAAAACAACACATCGTTTGCTTCACAAATCGCGCCAATTTCTGCAAGCGGTTGCAGCATGGTGGTGGACGTATCCCCTTGAACAATGGCAAGCAGTTTTGGTTTTACGTCTTTTATCGCCTTTTCAATTTGTTCAGGTGAAAACACTTCGCCCCACGGCACTTCAATGGTGTGAACTTCAGCGTCGGCGCGCTCTGCAATTTCAGCAAGCAAATGCCCAAAACGCCCGAAGATAGGCACGAGGACTTTATCGCCTGGCTCTATTGCCGAAACCAATACAGCTTCAATTCCAGCGCGCGACGTACCGTCAACCAAAAAAGTTTGCTGGTTTTTCGTATTGAAAACATCGCGGTAAAGTTGCATCACCTCGTTCATGTAGCCAGTCATTACAGGGTCATATTGACCTACTAACTGGGTAGACATGGCGCTTAACACACGGGGGTAGCAGTTAATTGGGCCCGGGCCCATTAGCAAGCGAGGCGGCGGGGATAGTGGAGCAAACGTTCTGTTAGAAGCTTCTTTAGACATGTGGGCACTCCTAGATAAGCACTTGCGCTAGCATGCGCAAGCCAGTGATGATGAGAACAACGGCGAAGATTTTCTTAAGTAAGCCAGCGTCTAGCTTGTTGGCTATGCTTGCTCCGACAGGCGCAAATAACACGGTGAGCGGAACAATGCAGACAAACCCCAGCAAGTTTACATAGCCGTACGTAGCGAAGGGCGCATCAACAGGAGTGGTACCAACAAATAGCAGCGTGAGTGCCGCTGGAAGCGAAATAATTAAACCGACTGCAGCAGCGGTACCCACCGCTTTGTGTGCTGGGTAGTTACAAAATGTGAGAGTCGGCACGGTTAACGTACCGCCACCAATGCCTACCATAGAACTAAATAGGCCAATGCAGGTTGCCATAATCGACTGACCCGCGCGGCCCGGTAGCCCTTTAAATAGCGCGTCTTTCTTGCCAATAAGCATATTAATGGCAGACAAGGTTGCAATAATGCCAAACAGTAAGGTAAGGAACGTCGGGTTAACAGCCGTCACCGCATAGCTTCCGGCAAGCACGCCAATTAGAATGAATACTGCCCACGCTTTTAGCAATGCAAAGTCTACATTGCCTTTACTGTGATGAGCACGAATAGAGCTTACTGAAGTAGGGACGATGGTTGCCAGAGACGTTGCCGTGGCTATAACCATTGCGCTCTCAGGGGACACACCGAGGGCTTGGAACAAGAAAAACAGTACCGGCACGATGACAATACCGCCACCTACGCCAAGCATTCCTGCTAGTATGCCTGCGAACACGCCTGTTCCTGCTAGCGATAATATAACCGTTAGGTTATCCATTAAAAACTGCATGTGATTTCTTTCTCTTTAACGTTTGTTGGTTTAACTATTTTTCAGTGCTGCGTCTTAGCCACTGGGAATAAACTAGCGATGTCCAAAGTAGGCTTTGCCGTCACTTCTTGGGTCGCTTGCGCCGCTAACCGTACCTTCTGTGTCGCGAATAATTGCACCAGCATGACCCATGAGTTCGTTGCAAGGATCTACCGTCACCATATCGTGGCCCCGTGCCAGTAAGCTCTCACCCACATACTCAACTAAATCTCGCTCTGCTTTTAAATTGTGACTCTGATCGCCCCATGTTCTACCAAGTAGCCAACGGCCTAGGGAAATAGCCTTGGCGATAGGTTGGTCGTGGTACACATGACGAGCAAACAGCGCCGCTTGGGTTTGAGGCTGACCTTCACCACCCATGGTGCCGTAGCTCATGCGTCGACCGTCAACAAGCTCAGCGAAAGCGGGGTTAAGTGTGTGAAATGGTTTTAAGCCTGGCGCCAAATATTGGTTACTGTTTGGATCGAGTGAAAACGAAGTGCCACGGTTGTTCCACACAATGCCTGTTTGCGGGCTCACTACGCCCGAGCCGAACTCCCAATATAGCGACTGTATATAGCTCACCATTCGACCTTCAGAGTCGCAGCAACCCATCCAAATAGTATCGCCGTGCTTGGCTTCATGGGGCCAAGGAAGTGCTTTATCTAAAGAAATGTTCTTCACCATTTCATCAAGTACATCATCACTTAACAGGCTTTGTAAGTTAACGGGCGTACGAGACGGGTCGGTAACGTTCGCGTTGCGCGCAATAAAAGCTTGTTTTGTGCACTCGATAAGTAAATGCACCATGTCAGCATCGGTGCTCCCTAAATGCTGAACTTTGTCGTACAGGGCTAAAATAATGAGCGACGCCACACCTTGTGTGGGCGCCGGCAAGTTATAAAGCTTGCCTTTGCTGGTGGACACTGACAATGGCTCAACAATTGTCGCTTTGTAATTGTTAAAATCTTCAAGACGAATAGGGGAGCCGGCGGCTTCTAAGTCTTCAGCCAGCTGTGAAGCTAACTCACCGTGATAAAAATCATCTAACCCTTTTTCTGCTAAATGCTTCAAAGTTTCAGAGAGCTTTGTTAGCTTTAAAATTTTACCTTTTTTAAGGGCTTTCCCCTTTATCAAAAACTGAGCGAAATTTTCATCCGCACTTAGCTCTTCAAAGGTTTTGTTGCTGGCATCCACCAAGCTCTGGGTAACTTCAATCCCCCAGTTAGCTTGACTAATCGCCGTATCGAACAATGTGCTTAACGGTAAACCGCTTTGCCATTTGTGACTTAATTCAAGCGCGGCTTGCCAACCAGCAACTGCGCCTGCCATGGTTAATGCTGACTTTCCGCCTCGGCTAGGTATGGCATCGCTACCCTCGTAGAAAGAAGGTGTCGCGCCCTTTGCTGCTACGCCAGATGCATCAATGCCAATCGGCTTTTTACCAGGTTCACTGATTAGCCAAAATCCATCACCGCCCATGCCATTCATGTGCGGGTATTCAACCGCGATAGAGGCTGCAGCAGCTACCATAGCTTCAATAGCGGTGCCGCCTTTTTCTAATATGTTTAAGCCCACTTGCGATGCCGCAAAGTGAGGGGCAGTAAACGCTATATTTGGTTTTTCACTCATTTTTAATTCCTTCAAAAACTCGGCAACCGCGCAGTCAGTTTAAGCCCAAATCAGGCAAAATGACGGGCGCTTAGGTCTTACTTCCGCTTTCTAGTTTCAACTTGAATGCGATAGGGCGCTAATGCTTTTTTTAAGTGCAACTTAAAAAAACAGGCGCGCTTTACACGTTTAGCGAGTGGTTAGCTTTTTTGCTAACGCGAGAAGTGCAAGATCGTTGCCTTTTTTGCCCACTAGCGATAATCCGCATGGGGCGTTGTGTAGGGTAAACAACGGCAAATGAAGTTGGGGTAATCCCGCAAGCCCAGCTATCGCCGTGAGTGCGAGCAGAGCGTTTCTATCATTTGCCAGCGTTGTTTCATCGGCATCACATCGAGGTGCTACACCGGGTGTCGTGGGAATAATCAATACATCTATTTCTTCAAACAGCGTGTTTAAATGATTGATTACCACAGATTGTTGCGCTTTAGCTTGTTCTACTTCTTGCGTTGTTATGGTTTTACACCAATTCAAGCGCAACATTATATCTTTGGCGATATCGGGTTGAGTGTATTCAATCCATTCGCCATGTTGCTGCCATATTTCATTGCCCTGTAAGGTACGAAAGGTAGCGGCAGTTTGTAAGGTTTTTAAATCTAGCTGTGTCTCTGACAATACAATACAGTCGTTGTTATCAGCCAGCGCTGCAAGCCATGTTTTGCACAGCGATTTGTGAGCGGCCTGCTCAAATAAATGCGCTGCTATGCCAAATCGAGGCGAACCTGATATTTCACTTTGTGTTGCGCTATCTATGCAGACATTGGCAACTTTAGTCAGCGTGTTTAGGTCGCGTGTCATCCAGCCCACGGTATCAAACGACGGAGCAAGTGCCACCATATTGTCGCAGGCCACAACGCCGTGCGTGGTGCGAAGCCCCCATAACCCTTGATAGCTAGACGGTACGCGAATAGAGCCGCCGGTGTCGGTGCCAAGCCCTATGTCGGCAAGGTGCGCGCTAACGGCCACCGCTGAACCTGACGAAGAACCACCAGGTATATGAGCTGGTGCCACTGGATTTACCAGTGTTTCGTAGTGCTTATTCTGCCCGTGTAAACTGTAGGCAAGTTCATCAGTGATGGTTTTGCCTTTGAACGTGGCACCCGCTTGAAGCATCTTTGCTACGCAACGATTTGTGTTTTTCGGAATCGCGTGTGTGGCTAACCAATCAGGATTTCCTGCTGCAGTTGGCAATCCTTCAATGTGAAACAAATCTTTCACTGCCAGACCTAGTCCGCTAAGCGGCAATTTACTTTGACTTTTTGCCTGATTCAGCGCTTTTCCTGACGCCGAAAATGCGTCATCTTTAACACTACCGTCAAGACTGAATGCGATTTCTAGGTTTTTAATTGCCTGTGTGAACTTGGCATCACAGGGCTTCAGTACAAAAGGAGAGCTCACAGCGCGTTACTTATTCGTTATTGTTTCTTTATTCGTCTTTAGATTAATGAAACAACTGTTTCATTAAAAAGTCAAGAGAAACGAACGTTACTTCATTGGGCATTTTAGTACGTACATTATTCTCTGTGAGTTACATAATTGGTAAAGCGCTGAGTAAATCGTTAAAAAACTAGATAAGTTGCTAGAAACCTTGGGGGTTTTGCTTCAGGTATGCAACTTCTTCTGGTGTCGACTCGCGCCCTAAAGCTCGGTTGCGGTGGGGGTAGCGGCCAAACATTTCAATTATCTGTTGATGGCGCTTTTCAAAGGTGAATTCTCTTTCAAGGCCTTCTTGTGAAAATAGTTCCAATGCGACGTCGTGGATTGCGAGTGATTCACTATGCATAAACGGCATATACAGAAACGCGCGCTGCTGCGGTGTAAGTACTTTATCGGCTTCAACACTTACCGCTTCTTGCGCAAGAACCAAAGCAATGCTGTCTGCACTGAATGCATCTTTGTCATTGCGATGAATATTTCGCGAGAATTGATCGAGAAGAATTATTTCGGCAAGACGACCGGTAGCCGTCGCTCGCCAAGGCCACAACTCGCCCTTTATGGCTGCTGCGCGCAATTTTGAAAATCGCGAAGTGATCGTTTTATCTAGTGCTGCATCTTCCTTAAACCATTGCTCTGGGGAGAGTTCTCCAAACCAAAAGTCTAGCACACCGTTAGCTTCTTCCATGACTACTTGCGTTTTATCCATATCAACTCCAACCACACGCTTTTAGCAGTGAAATTAAATTAACAGGTACGTTTTTATGCATTAAAACCCAAAATAAGCGTTGTGAATTAATACTTATACCCATTTTTAAGCGCTTTAGTTCCCTTTACGCTTGCAAAATAACAATTCTCTGCTATCCGCTCTCTTTATAGTATTGCTTAAAAAGTGTTTTGTGGGAAGGGTTAACGCTTTGGACTTTCTAGTTCATCCATTTGAATGTAGATGTCAGTAATAGCGTCGACGCGGTCTGCGGCCTGGCTTCCTAATACTTCGTAGGTAAGGTTACACAGTGATGCAACCAGGCTCATTGGAGCCGCGTAACTATCAAAAGGCGAATCACTGCCAATGTGGGTAACCAGCAGGTGGTCGACATCGTGACGATATCCTTGCCCCGTTGGATCGGTAATTAATACGGTTTTACAGTGTTTAATGCTATTTAAAACAAACTTGAATTGTCGGGTTCTACGACGAAAACCAAAAAGTACGACAAGATCATTTTCGGTTAGGTCGATAATATCTTCACTAAGTGTTTGACCGGGCTGGGGAAGCACACGGACCGACGCACGAATTTGTTTGAGTTGCTGCCTAAAATGAAGTGCAATGGGGTAGGCGTTTCTAAAACCAATCAAGGTGACTTGGCCTGCTGATGCCAGCAATTTAGCAATATCTGTCAATGCCTCTGAGGAAGTGCTATCAAATGTATTGGCCAAATTCTTACTATCATTCTCATGCTGAAGTACGCCACTTGAAGGGCTTACAACAGGCACGCCTTGCTCACGTAGCTGAACAAGCGCCTCTTTAGCTTGCTGGTGCGAGTCAAAACCCAGCTGGCGAAAGAAGCGACTGACTGTGGCCTTTGACGTCCCCGTTTTTTCTGCAATTAAAGACGTAGATTGGCTTAATACTGCGATAGGATTCTGCTGAATATAATGCGCAATAGCCTTGCCCGAAGGGGACAAAGAGGCATAGTGGTTTTCAATTTGCTGTAAAACGTCGCTAGGGCTATTTTTTGTCATTGGTATCGCCTTATACATCTTATGCAATTATTTCACGACTTTTGTGCGATATACAAACACTACCTGAATTCAACGCGTTCACGTACTTCAAAATAGATTTTTCGAAGCCGTTTATTGAAGTAGAACACTATAATAAGCGTTGTTGCTCATTACTAAAAAACGCTTACAAGTTTCCACTACTCTTAAAAAACCTTATCTATATAGAGAGTTACGAATGCGCAGTAAAGTATAGGGCTAAAGTAGCACTTAATTAATCACTCATGCTTTGCAAATTGGCACTACACTTTCATAGACATAAACCGTAAAAATTCACAAAAGTGTCATCGGTTGGTAATTATCTTGTTGGTTTAGCATCGATTCTAGTTAGTAAAAACGTTTGGGGAATAGATCAGCGAACCTAGCATGATTGAGAGAAAGAGGTGAGTTGTGGCAAAGCTGTGGTCTGAATTGATCTTGCTCTTTGTGGTGATTCCCTTTGCCGTTCTCTACTGGATAAAGCATTTTGCAAATTATCTCATGCCTATTTTAGGTGTTATGGGACTTTGTTGCTTAGCTATCTTGTTAGCAGATAAGCAATTTAAACGCATTAAATTGTGGCATTGGGAAGACTATCGAACGCATTTAAAAAGTACGCTAAGGTTATTTTTGCCTTGGGCGAGCTTACTGGCGCTGGTAGTTTACTTTTTTAAACCGGAATTGTTCCTACATTGGCCTATGAACCAGCCATGGATGTGGGTAGCTACATTATTGATTTATCCGTTAGTGTCGGTCATCCCGCAAGAGATCATTTTTCGAACGTACTTTTTTCACCGTTACAAGCGAATACTGCCTTCGAAATATGCAAGGTGGGCCTTAAGTACTTTTTTATTTGGTTTAGCCCACTTAGTGTACGGTAACTGGATTGCTGTAGTCATTTCTTGGATTGGCGGTGGCATTTTCGGTTATAGGTATATGCAAACTAACTCGACGCCCGTGGTGGTTATAGAACACGCTATATGGGGCAGTTTTTTATTTACCATCGGGCTGGGATCTTATTTAGTTATCGCGTCGTAGTTATTTATATTAAAAACCGAAACACATGAACGCCAAGGAGTGAGGTGATGTTCAGTGCGCAACAAATATTACAGCCCTCTATTTTGAATAAGCGAACGGGGCTTTCTTTCTCGCAAACCGACAGCGAACCTTTTATACAAACTTTGCTTCAACAAAGTGACGAAGGTGGCGCAATAAGCAGTTTATCAAGTGCACAGTCGCTACTCTCTCAGCTTTGGGAGAACTTTGTTTATCGTTTACCGGGGTTGGCGCTAGGTTTAGTTATCATGGCGGCGTTTATCCTTTTAGCGCCACATATTGCCAAGGTTTTAGTTAAACCGTTAACCCGTACGACCACATCTCCACTGCTGCGCTCAGTCATTCAAAGAAGTGTCAGTTTAGTCTTAATTTTACTCGGTATTTATCTATTTTTGTTCTTAGCTGGGCTCACTGGTTTTGCAATCGCGGTGGTGAGTGGTACAGGTGTGGTGGGGCTTATTCTTGGTTTCGCCTTTCGCGACATCGCAGAAAACTTTATTTCTAGTCTACTGCTTACTATTCAACGCCCTTTTAGAATAGGGGATATCGTACAAATCAACGATTTCACCGGCATCATTCAGAAAGTTACGGCACGTGCGACTACACTGGTGGATTTTGACGGCAACCATATTCAAATACCTAACGCGACTATTTACAAAGGGGTAATCAAAAACCTTACGGCCAACCCGCTAATGCGAGGGCAGTTTGTTATTGGCGTTGGCTACGATGCTGATATACAACAGGCGCAGCAAATTGCACAAGAAATTACGTCAGCACAAGACAACGTGTTAATCGACCCTGAACCGCAAATTCTTATCGACGAATTAGGCCCCTCGACCTACAACATCAAGGTTTATTTTTGGGTGGATGTAGAGAAAACGAGTGTACTAAAAATGGCGTCGGTGCTGATGCGTAAAATCACCCAAGCCTTCTTAGAGGCGAATATCAGTATGCCTGATGACGCGAGAGAGCGCATTTTCCCTGAGGGTATGGATATTTACCACGCTTCCGAGAAAGACGCTTCAAGCGCTAACTCTTCAGAAAACGTAGCAAATGAGTTAAGTGAAAGTACGACTGAACAAAAGAACGTAAAAAGTTTTGATAGTGAACAAAATAGTGGAGAGGCCACAGAAAATCGAAACGAGAGGTCAAGCGCTAAAGGGGCTGGAACAACGCGTCCACAGGAATCGAAAGTCAATGATGATGTGTCTTCCGAAGCCCATGAGATTCGAGAGCAGGCCCGTAAGTCGAGAGACCCGGAAGCAGGAGAAAATATTCTTTAGCATTTGTTATGTGAAGGATTATTGGAATGTGTAATTTGCCCTCTTTTCAAATCTAGAAGGGAACCGTGCAAATTGAGCGTGCTTCGGCAAAGCTAGCCAGAGGTGAGGAGATGTTCAGCAAAAGCTGGGCTGGTGGATTTGCTCGTCGCGCTATTAAATAGGCGCGACGGGCGATAGATTACATCTACCAAGGAATCCTTGCCATAAGTTGACATGCGCTTTCATTACGCTGCTGTATTGGTTGAATCCGTCTTGTGACTGTTGCCTGATGTAGCGTTTGAATTCCTCGTGCAGCGACGGCTGCGCAAGCCACTCTTCCCATAATGGCGCTAGTTTGTAGTGGTATTGATTTACCAAGCTTCCTACAGGTTGAATTTCCTCAATAAAAAAAAGATAGAATACATTACGCAATATTTTTGCTTTGTCGCTGGCGCGGCCTTCTGGGCAGCTTACCGCATCAAGCTCGGTTTCAAGCATATTTGTAAGCAATGAGAGGTTTTGCGTTAAGGTTTGTTGTGTATGCCAAAGTGTAGCGGGTAACCTGGCTGAGCGTATAATTTTCAACTGTTGTTCAAGCTCGCTGCTCTCAATAATACTCTCACTATTATTTTCATTCGTAGCCTCTGTTTCTGTATCGCTCGGTGCTGTATTTGAGAAATACATATCGCTCAAGAGCACTTCTTTGTTACTTAAGCTATTGATGTAATAAAGCGCGTTTACGCTAGAAAGTGTGTCTTTATTATTTTCAACTGAGAAAAGACGTTCAGGTGTATTAAGCGCCAGACGCAACTCTTGGCTCCCTTGGACTAGGTTTGCCCAGGTTTTACTGTAGTTTTGTGTCTTTTGTTCACGCCACGATGCGATGGTTGCTGTTAGTGCCGCGTTTCTCTGGTTAGACTCGTTTTCTCTCGTGAGCATTGCTTCACAGCTTTTGAGTACATTAAGCAGCTTGCTCTCATAAACAAGCCGCTGTGATGGCAGCTGACTTTTTCCTAGCGACGTATTGCGTTCGGCAACCACTGTGCCTAACTCACAATCTTGCAGCGCATAAAACTCGCGTAAGTTTATACTCACGCCCTCAATAGTGTGTTTAAGCGTGGCGGAGTCAGCAAGTTTGGGAAGCGGGGTGGTGATCTTATCGTTAAACGAATCGGGGAGGGGCGTATCGAGTACACGCGAGAGTCGTGCGGCGTAATCGTCAATGCTTTGCTTTACGGTACTACCGCCAAAACAGCCTAGCAAAGCAAACATAGCAACGCTGATGACACCAGCGCGGCAAGCGTTTCTTAGTTGCGAAACTTTTAGGTGCCATGGTTTTACTTGGGAAATATTCACGCGGAGGCACCAGTATGAAGTCCGCGCCCTCCATCGACATAAATGATTTGTCCAGTAATGTAAGGGGCCGATGCTAAGAACGACAATGTTTTAGCAATATCATTTGGTGTACCTAGTTCACCCAGTGGAATACTTGATATCAGTTTGTCTTTTTCGTCCTCATCCATTTCCCGTTCTGGCCACAAAATTGCTCCTGGCGCAATACCATTTACGCGAACGTTGGGGGCTAAGTCTATAGCTAACGATTGGGTTAGTGAGGCAAGACCGGATTTAGCAATAAGGTAAACACTGTGTTTGGGGAGTGGACGGTCGATATGCATGTCGACCATATTGACAATGCAGCCTTCATTTACCGCTAATGCTTGTGCCAATGCTTGTGACAAAAACAATGGCCCCTTCACGTTACTGCCTATCAGAGATACCCAGTCGTCTTCTGAAATTTCGCCCACCGGAGTGGGGTAAAAACTAGAAGCATTATTTACTAAAACGTTTATCTGACCCCAAATGCCTAATGCTCGCTGCCCAAGTGCACTTACTTCGTCTGAATTACAAAGGTTGGCTTGGAGACAGGTAGCAGAGTCCTCCCGGTGACTATTTAGCTTTTCAGCCAGTGCAAGTGCCTCGTCTTTAGAATGCCCATAATGGATAATAACGCGATAGCCTTCGCTATGAAGCTGACACGCCATGGCGGCGCCAATTCGCTTTGCTGCCCCGGTTATGAGTGCTACAGGGCCTGAGTTTGTCATAATAAAAGCTACTCTCTATTTTAAATCGACTTATATCTATTTACAGTTTGCGGTGCTTTCTTTCCTAATCCGCAGGTAAAAAGGCTGATGGGCAACAAATGCAAGCGAATTTGTTTGTTACATTAACGCTTGTAAATGTCGTCTAATATTTGTTTTGCTTGCGCTATGTAGTGCGCGCCAAATAATAACCCGTGATTTAAAATATGGTAAAGCTGGTAAATTGGTTTTCTTAAGCGGTAATTTTTTTCGATTGGGGTGTGGTGATGGTAACCCTCAAAGAATGATTGGGGAAAGCCACCAAACAATTCAGCCATGGCAAGGTCGGTTTCGGCGTCCCCAACGTACACCGCTGGGTCGAATAAGACTGGCCCTTTCTTGTTAAATCCCGCGTTACCCGCCCATAAATCGCCATGAAGTAGTGAAGGATGAGGTTGATGTAAGCTCAAGAGGTGTCTTACTCGAGTAACAATATCGTCTATATTGCCATCTTCGCTTTTCCATGTACCAATTGATGCCAAGCGTTCTAGCATACTACCAATCCGTTTTTCTGCAAAAAAGTCAGCCCAAGACGCCATTCTTCCATTGGTTTGTACACTGGCACCAATGTAATTGTCATGCGGCCATCCATAGCTGGTGTAGGCATTAACCGCATGAAGTGCAGCGAGTTGCTGTCCTAAAATGAAATAGTCATTATCAGTGGGTTCAATAAATCGAACGTGAGAAAGTACCAAATATTCCATATTAGGCGTTTCATTGGTTGTAATTCCATGGCAAATGACTCGCGGGGAAGCAATGGTTTGCGTGTTAGCGATGGCCGCTAGTCCTTCGGCTTCATGAGATAATTGCTGAGTATCATCATATTTGCGGGTTTTAACAAAGTAGCGATGGGTCGTATCTTTTATGATGTAACTTTCGTGTGTATCTCCGCCACTTACTCGTTCGGCTTTTTGGCAGCTAAAAAACTGCTGGGTTTCATCTGAAATATGCTCGCTGATAAAATGCCACATATTGCACGCTCTGCTTGTTTTAATGCTTTTTTCAAGGCGATTGGAGTGTTGAGTGACTCTTTCCTATGGCACACTAGAACACCAGCGAAGAGCCAGTCCAGCAACCTTTATCGCCTTACACTAAAGTATGGGATAAAAACGGTGAAATGCATAAATTCCTACTCAAAATCTTCTTAAACGAAATCAAACCTTCACAAATTAGCCAATAAAGGCTTTTCGATATTGAAGTTGCCCCTACACTAGTTATAATCCACCACTTGCTTTAATACTGAGAAAACTCAGTAAGTTCGACGCGTGTACGTTTTTACTGTACCTAATTTGCTGTGCTTACATGCTGTAATTCGGTCGATGCAAATAAAGTAAGTTTCGAGTGCTAACAAGCACGTTTAAATTTTTTTAAAAAAATGCATGTGGCGCAGAGTAGGCGTCACCACTGTAAAGGAATTAAAATGCCTGTAATTACCCTTCCTGATGGAAGCCAACGCGCTTTCGATAATGCTGTTTCTGTATTAGATGTTGCGAATGATATTGGCCCTGGTTTAGCCAAAGCAACCATTGCAGGAAAAGTAAACGGTGAGTTAGTTGACGCCGTTGATATGATTGACGCGGACGCACAACTTCAAATTATTACTGCAAAAGACGATGAAGGTTTAGAAATTCTTCGTCACAGTTGCGCGCACTTGTTAGGTCACGCTATCAAACAACTTTGGCCTAACACCAAAATGGCTATCGGCCCAGTTATCGACAACGGTTTCTACTACGATGTTGATATGGAAGAAAGCCTAACCCAGGAAGATTTAGCCAAACTAGAAAAGCGTATGCTTGAACTGGCTAAAACCAATTACAACGTGGTTAAGAATAAAGTGAGCTGGCAAGAAGCACGCGACGCATTTGAAGCGCGCGGCGAAAGCTACAAAATGGAAATTCTTGATGAGAACATCAGCAAGGACGACCGCCCAGCACTGTATCACCACGAAGAATACACAGATATGTGTCGTGGCCCTCACGTGCCAAACATGAAGTTCTGCCATCACTTCAAACTGATGAAAGTGGCAGGTGCTTACTGGCGTGGCGATAGCGACAACAAAATGCTTCAGCGTATTTACGGGACTGCGTGGGCAGATAAAAAGCAGCTTAAATCTTACCTACAGCGCTTAGAAGAAGCTGAAAAGCGCGACCACCGTAAAATTGGTAAAGCACTTAACCTTTTCCATTGGCAAGAAGAAGCGCCGGGTATGGTGTTTTGGCACAACGACGGTTGGTCAATTTACACCGAGCTAGAAAGCTATGTGCGTAAGAAGCTTCGTGAATACGATTATGACGAAGTTAAAGGCCCATTAATGATGGACCGCTCGCTTTGGGAAAAATCAGGTCACTGGGACAAGTACGCTGAAAACATGTTTACGACTGAATCTGAAAAGCGTGAATATGCCGTTAAGCCAATGAACTGCCCAGGCCACGTACAAATTTTCAACCAAGGTTTGAAATCGTACCGCGATCTACCTCTTCGTATGGCTGAGTTTGGCTGCTGTCACCGTAACGAACCATCGGGTGCACTACACGGTCTAATGCGAGTTCGTGGCTTTACGCAGGACGATGCTCACATTTTCTGTACTGAAGAACAGATCCTAGAAGAGGTGAGTGGCTGTATTAAGATGGTGTACGAGACATACGCTGCGTTTGGTTTCGAAAACATCAAAGTTAAGTTGTCTACTCGCCCAGAAAAGCGCGTAGGTGCTGACGAGATTTGGGACAAATCAGAAGCTGCGCTTGCAGATGCACTTAAAGCTAATGACATCGAGTTCGATTATCAGCCTGGAGAAGGTGCGTTCTACGGGCCGAAAATTGAGTTTACGCTGCACGATTGCTTAGACCGTGCATGGCAGTGCGGAACCGTACAGCTAGATTTCTCAATGCCAGGTCGCTTGGGCTCTACTTATGTAGCAGAAGATGGCGAACGCAAAGTACCGGTTATGATTCACCGCGCTATTTTGGGTTCACTAGAACGCTTCATTGGAATATTGACCGAAGAATTTGCAGGTTTCTTCCCACTCTGGTTGGCACCTCAGCAGGTTGTGGTAATGAATATTACCGACAAACAAGCTGAATATGCCTCAGATTGTGTAAAAAAACTGCAAGAATTAGGTTTTAGAGCAAAGTCTGACTTGCGAAATGAGAAGATCGGCTTTAAAATCCGCGAGCACACTTTGAAGCGTATTCCGTATATGCTAGTTGTGGGCGATAAAGAAATGGAAGCGGGCGAAGTAGCAGTACGCTCTCGTCGCGGTGACGACCTAGGCAAAATGCGCCTGGAAGACTTTATTGCCATGGCTCAACAAGAAGTTGTTGAAAAGACGATTAAGTAGTTGAGCAAATTGTGTATAATACACAATCAAGGTGTCTGCTTTTGGTTTTACTTTGGGTCAACCGACCTCCCAAAAGCAGACAAAAGAATTAAATGTTTGGAGGAATAGCACATTAAAGGCGCTAACAACAAGGCTCAGGGCGACAAAGCCCGCATTAACGATGAGATTAAAGCCAGAGAAGTAAGATTAATTGGCAAAGACGGTGAACAGGTTGGTGTGGTTTCTTTAGCAGAAGCTACTCGTAACGCAGAAGACGCGGGCCTAGATCTAGTAGAAATCAGTCCGAATGCCGAGCCGCCAGTCTGTAAAGTTATGGACTATGGCAAATTCCTCTTCGAAAAAAGTAAAGCTCAGAAAGAGCAGAAGAAAAAACAGAAGCAAATTCAGGTCAAGGAGATTAAATTTCGCCCTGGCACTGATGAAGGCGATTACCAGGTCAAACTGCGCAACCTGCGTCGCTTTCTTGAAGGTGGTGATAAAGCCAAAGTTACGATCCGCTTCCGCGGTCGTGAAATGGCGCACCAAGACATCGGTATCGATCTACTAAACCGCGTTAAAACCGATTTAGAAGATATCGCTACATGCGAGTCTTTCCCACGTCGTGTGGAAGGCCGTCAGATGATCATGGTGCTAGCCCCAAATAAGAAGTAGTAACGGTCTAAAGTTTTAAGGAATCTGCACCCTTAAACACCTTGCTGCTAAACATTAACCGGTATGAAGTGACTGCAACACGAAAAATACCGATATTAAACAATGCGGAGTTTTAGCAATGCCTAAAATGAAAACTGTAAGCGGTGCCGCCAAACGTTTTAAGAAAACGGGTTCTGGCCGCTTTAAAAGCAAACAGTCTCACTTACGTCACATTCTGACTAAGAAGAGCTCTAAGCGTAAACGTCACCTTCGTGGCAAAAAACTGGTTCATGACTCTGATACCAAATTGGTTCAGCGCATGTTGCCTTACGTATAAGACTTAGGAGACTGATTAATGGCTAGAGTAAAACGCGGCACCATCGCACGTGCTCGTCACAAAAAAGTCCTCAAGCAGGCAAAAGGTTATTACGGCGCACGTTCACGTGTATATCGCGTAGCGGTACAAGCTGTAACTAAAGCTGGTCAATATGCTTACCGTGACCGTCGTCAGCGCAAGCGTCAATTCCGTCAACTATGGATTGCACGTATCAACGCTGCTGCTCGTCAAAATGGTATGTCATACAGCCGTTTCATTAACGGTTTGAAGAAAGCGTCTGTTGAAATCGATCGTAAGATCCTTGCCGACATCGCAGTACATGACAAAGCAGCTTTCAGCGCACTAGTCGAAGCGGCTAAAGGCGCATTAGCTTAATTATTAACTAATTAAGTTTAAGTTCTTTCGGAAAAAGGCGAGCAGGATGCTCGCCTTTTTTCGTTTTAGTGTCCCGTCCTAAAATACGTTGACGTAAAGAGGACTTCTTTATGACAACTTCAAGTAATCAAAGACCTAAGCGCACACAGCGTGATTACACATTAGCTTTTAAATTGGGTGTGGTTGAGCGTGTAGAAAAAGGCGAATTCACTTATAAACAGGCACAAGCTC
>NZ_JAKREY010000012.1:0-154154 GCF_022348265.1 Alteromonas sp. Cnat3-28 | reverse complement strand
TGTCGAATACGATTTACTATGCGACAGTGGAAAGCTGCACTCAAATGGTACAGCTCCATAATTGACGCAGCCTGGGCCGGAGGCATATGAAATTAAATTCGTGGGGATCCCTCAGACTCTGACCCCAATTTTTAGCTGGCGAGGCGTTGAAGAATATCTTGGAGCATCGCTTTACTGCAGCCAAAGTTAATTCTGAAATGATCTGCCTTGTGAAAGTCGATGCCTGGTGACGGGCCTACGCCTTTCTCTTCGGCCCACTGCTGGACGTTCTCTACACCTAGTCCACTGGCGTCTACCCACGCTAGGAACGTCGCATCGGCTTTGAGCATTTTAAGCCCGTCAATGCTGTTTACTGTGTTAAACACCATATCTCTGTTTTCACGCAAGTAGGTAAGTTGCTGCTGATGCCACTCGTCACATTGAGTGAATGCTGCTTCTGTAGCCGCTAAGCCCAATACAGTAACCCAAGGTACGATGCCCGCGGCGGCATTGGTAAATGCCTGACGCAGTTGGCGATTAGGGATGATGGCAAAAGACGTTCCCAAACCAGCAATATTAAATGTTTTACTGGCAGCCATTAGCGTGACGCTATTTTCAGCAAGGTTGGACTCGCGGCCCGCCGGTATGTGCTGTTTGCCTTCTTCTAGAATAAGGTCGCAGTGGATTTCATCAGAACATAGCTTAACGTTGTTCGCGTTACAAATTTCAGCAATGCGATCTAATTCAGCTTTAGTAAGCACCGAACCTACCGGGTTCATTGGGTTACAAAGAATAAACAGCTTACATTTAGGATCAGCCGCTTCTCTTTCTAATGCTTCAAAATCTAACGTATAGCGCGCACCTTCGACACCTGAAATATTATCAGAACTCGTGCCGTCGGCATTTTGCACTACCGTGCCTATATCTACTCGTTCAAGACCATTTAGTTTTGGGGCAGCCAGTAGAGGCGGATAATTAGGTGTTTGAATAAGTACTTTATCACCGGGTTCACAATAGGCTTTACACGCTACGTTAAACGCTGGCACAACACCTGGTGTCCACACTAGCCACTCGGGTTGAATTTCCCAATTATGCTTATCTTTAAGCCATCTCACTACAGCCTGAATGGCGCCTTCGTGATGTGCAGGCAGTATGTAACCCATGTTGCCATGCTCAACCTGACCCGAAATGGCGTCTAGAATTGGCTGCGCGCAACGAAACTCAGTATCGGCAACCCACGCAGGAATGATGTCTTTCCCTTTGTACTTTTGCCATTTAAACGAAAATGTGTCTTTTCTGGGAGGGGTATTATCGAATAAGGCGCTCACATTACATCCTGTTGCATAAAAACTTATGCCAACAGTGTAGAATTTTAGCGCCTCATAAACTAGGGGCGTGAGATGAATTAACCCGAATTTTCTATATCGAAATGTACTTTAATAGAGATAAATTAACACGTTAAAGCCAAAGGTAAATTGCGCATTGCTATCCTAACCTGTTTTACGTTGTCATCGTTAACCACGAAGTAGATTTTTGGCTCGCATGCACACCTTTAGCGTGCGATACATAAAATGAAAAACAACCTACAGGCTTAGCTGGCCTGCGACACCGCCTCTCTCGATTTTTGAACTAGCTCTTCCATATTGAGTGGCTTAGCAAGGAAACCGGTAACCTGAAGCTTACGCGCTTCTATCACTAACTCTTTGTTAGGGTCGGCAGTGATGAGTAAAAATGGAACGTCCAAACCCGAAGACTGGCAGGTTTTTAGAAGACTTAGTCCATCATAATCCGGCATTACTTGGTCACTGATGATCAAGCTGATAGATTCTGCGGTTTGTTGCAGCAAAAAATCCCTTGCAAATTTACTACGTGTAAATGGATACACGGTGGCGTCTAACTGCGTTTCCAACGCGTCAGTAATAAGGTCAAGCGTGATAGGATCATCTTCAACTACTGCTACAGAAAACACTACCCTTCCCCTTTTTTTTGGTCATTAGCCGTAAATATTACAACGACTTAGCTCACGTGTTAAGGCGTCAGTCTATTGTACCAATCCGCATAGATAAATGCTCGCTGGGTATTGATCTACGCGGACTGATATTTTCAAGCATAGAATCTCTGAACGCTTTTGACCACTAACCTTTGGTCGATATTTAAACTTTTTCTAACGTTTTAGTGATAATGCTAGAAAGCAGCTTTTTTGATGGGAAGTGACGGTGTGTAAGTTGAGACACGATTTAAAAGATTGCAGGCCAAACTCATCGGCAAAATGGAAAAAAAATGCCAGCTGACGCTGGCATTTTTAAAATCGAATTAAGTCTTAGAAGCTATTAAGACTTAGGTGCACGTGATGCACGCTTACGCTCGTTTTCTGTAAGAAGCTTCTTACGAATACGGATAGATTCAGGCGTTACTTCTACTAGTTCGTCGTCATCGATGAACTCAAGCGCTTGCTCAAGTGACATTCTGATAGGCGGAACAAGTGTTTGCGCTTCATCAGTTCCCGATGCACGAACGTTAGTAAGCTGCTTACCTTTAAGGGCATTTACAGTAAGGTCGTTGTCACGGCTGTGAATACCGATAACCATACCTTCGTACACTTCAACACCGTGACCGATGAATAGGCGACCGCGTTCTTGAAGGTTAAACAGGGCGTTAGTTAGTGCTTTACCGTTTGCGTTAGCGATTAGAACACCGTTCTTACGCTTACCAATGATACCGCCTTTGTACGGACCATAGTGATCGAACGTGTGATATAGCAAACCAGAACCCGACGTTAACGTCATGAATTCTGTTTGGAAACCAATTAGGCCACGGCTTGGAATGATAAAGTCGATACGTACACGACCTTTACCATCAGGAGACATGTCAGTCATTTCTGCTTTACGCAGACCAAGCTGTTCCATGATTGAACCCTGATGCTGTTCTTCACAGTCGATAGTCAAGGTTTCGTATGGTTCTTGCGTTGCGCCGTCAACTTCTTTCAGAATTACTTCTGGACGTGACACTGCAAGCTCGTAACCTTCACGACGCATGTTCTCGATAAGAATACCTAGGTGAAGTTCACCACGACCAGATACGCGGAACTTGTCAGGATCAGGCATTTCTTCAACGCGAAGTGCAACGTTGTGTACTAGTTCGTCTTTAAGGCGCTCAAGGATGTTACGTGACGTTACATACTTACCTTCTTTACCTGCAAACGGCGAGGTGTTTACCTGGAACGTCATGGTTACTGTAGGCTCGTCAACCGTTAGTGGAGGAAGCGCTTCTACTGTGTTCACGTCGCAGATTGTGTCAGAGATCTTAAGTTCGCCAAGACCTGTAATTGCAATGATGTCACCCGCGTGCGCAGATTCAACTTCGTGACGAGCAAGACCAAGATAACCATATACCAAGCCAACTTTACCGTTGCGCTTCTTGCCATCAGCAGTAACAACCGTTACTTGTTGGTTAGGCTTAACAGAACCACGCTTAACACGACCTACGCCGATTACACCCACGTATGAGTTGTAATCAAGCTGAGAGATCTGCATTTGGAATGCGCCATCGATATCTGCATCAGGTGGAGAAACTTGGTCAACGATAGTTTGGAACAACGCCGTCATATCGTCTTCTTTAGTATCTGCATCTAGTGATGCCCAACCGTTAAGTGCAGACGCATAAACAACTTGGAAATCTAGCTGTTCGTCAGTTGCACCTAGGTTGTCGAATAGATCGAAAACTTGATCCATAACCCAATCAGGACGCGCACCAGGCTTGTCGATTTTGTTAATAACAACAATTGGTTTAAGACCTTGAGCAAATGCCTTTTGCGTAACGAAACGGGTTTGTGGCATCGGACCTTCTTGTGCATCTACAAGTAGAAGTACAGAGTCAGCCATCGACATTACACGCTCTACTTCACCACCGAAGTCAGCGTGTCCTGGAGTGTCTACGATGTTGATACGGTAGTCGTTCCAGTTAATCGCTGTGTTCTTAGCTAGGATGGTAATGCCACGTTCTTTCTCGATGTCGTTCGAGTCCATTACGCGCTCTTCTTGCTCGCCTCGAGATTCAAGGGTGCCAGACTGCTGTAACAGTTTGTCTACCAGGGTGGTCTTACCGTGGTCAACGTGGGCGATGATTGCGATGTTACGCAATTTATTAATATCAGTGGTATTCATGCTTATATAGAGCCTGTGTAAATCAACGTCTACTCCAATTCAGTGGAAAGGAGTATGCGTTAGATTTGTTGCAAAAAAATGCAGATAGAAAAATTTGCGCGGATTGTACAGAAAAACCACGACGTTTGCGCATCTTTTTTTGATGGAAACGAGTTTTATTGGTTTTTAAACACTTGTTCAACAAACAACCAGCCCTGTTGCACCTAATTAATCTTATTTGGTAGCTATACGCTACAAAGTAATCTAGGCTGATTGACGTGCAAATGAGCATGAAACGCCATATTGGTGCAACGTTGCACCAATATGATGCAATCTAATCCAAGCGGAAGTGATAGATGCCCGTCTATGCCACTGAAATCGGTAGACATATAGATGGCATGATAATCGCTTTCACTTTTGCCACTGTTGGAGTGAAGCTGATCATTCCGCATTTTTACATTAAACCTGGAGGACACGATGTCAGTAGAAAAGGCATTAGAGCTGATTAAAGAAAGTGAAGCGAAGTTTGTAGATTTACGTTTTACCGATACAAAAGGTAAAGAACAACACGTATCTATCCCTGCGGGCCTAGTTGATGAAGAGTTTTTCGAAGAAGGTAAAATGTTCGACGGTTCTTCAATCGCTGGCTGGAAAGGCATCAACGAATCAGACATGGTTCTTCTTCCAGACGCAACAAGCTGCGTTGTTGACCCTTTCGCTGAGGAAACACAAGTAAATATCCGTTGTGACATCGTTGAACCTTCAACAATGGAAGGTTATGAGCGTGACCCACGTTCAGTTGCTCGTCGTGCAGAAGAATTCCTAAAATCAACTGGTATCGGTGACACATGTTTCTTCGGCCCAGAGCCAGAGTTTTTCCTTTTTGATGACGTACGCTTCCACACTGACATGGCGGGTTCTTTCTTCAAGATTGACTCTTCTGAAGCTAAGTGGAACTCTGGCGAAGAGTTTGAAGGCGGCAACATGGCACACCGCCCTGGCGTTAAAGGCGGTTACTTCCCAGTACCACCAGTGGACTCTGCTCACGATATCCGTGCTGCAATGTGTCTAGTTATGGAAGAGATGGGCCTTGTTATCGAAGCGCACCACCACGAAGTAGCAACTGCTGGCCAAAACGAAATTGCTTGCCAATTCAATACGCTAGTTAAGAAAGCTGACGAAATTCAAGTTTACAAGTATGTTGTTCACAACGTTGCACACGCATACGGTCAAACAGCTACCTTTATGCCTAAGCCGCTTGTTGGCGATAATGGTTCTGGTATGCACTGTCACCAATCTATCTCTAAAGATGGCGTAAACATCTTTGCAGGTGACAAGTACGCAGGCCTTTCTGAAGAAGCACTTTACTACATTGGTGGTATCATCAAGCACGCACGCGCAATCAACGCGTTTGCTAATGCTTCTACTAACTCATACAAGCGTCTGGTTCCTGGATTCGAAGCACCGGTAATGCTTGCATACTCTGCACGTAACCGTTCTGCGTCTATTCGTATTCCTCACGTAACTAGCGATAAAGCACGTCGTATTGAAGTACGTTTCCCTGACCCAACAGCTAACCCATACCTAGCGTTCACTGCTATGCTTATGGCGGGGATCGACGGTATTAAGAACAAGATCCACCCTGGTGATTCAATGGATAAAGACTTGTACGACCTACCGCCAGAAGAAGCTGCTGAAATTCCAACAGTGGCAAGCTCGCTAGAAATGGCACTTGAAGCTCTTGATAACGACCGTGACTTCCTTAAAGCTGGTGGCGTTATGACTGACGACATGATTGATGCATACATCGATCTTAAGTCTGAAGAAGTAACGAAACTTAACATGACTACTCACCCTGTTGAGTTCGACATGTACTACAGCGTGTAATTTCGCACTGTATAGCAATTTATACTAAAGCCCGCTCTGCGGGCTTTTTTTATGCGTACGATTTATCTACTATGTTTTTATAGCTATGCTAATGAATACTCTTTCATGCTGTATCAACTGCGCACAGGGCTTTGCCCGCTTGCATCTGCATACAACTAGAAAGGTTATCCATAAGCCAAACATAGCAAGCTATATGAATTAGCCAGCTAGCCAAAACCACATTGATTAGGTAACGACACGTGCACTACATGACGCGACACATTTGCTTAATTTCGCTATTACTAAGTAGCGGCAATGGCTTACTGCCTGTGCAAGCGGAAATGCTGAGCCAAGAAAGTACCCAGCAAGAAGCACAAGAAAGCGAAACCGGACAAAGCAGCAATGCAACATCAGCCGCAGCTACCTCTCCAATGACCATATACAAGGTGGTAGGTAAAGACGGCTCTGTGACTTACACCGACAAGCCGCAGCTAAACGCAGAACCCCTAGCTTTCGATGTAAAAACGCAAAACGTAGTAACCGCGGCAAAGGTTACCCCACCTCCCCCTGCGAAGCCGGCTGCCCCCAAGCCCAACTATCGCGTAGTCATTAAGTCACCTGCACCAGAAGCGACAATTCGCAATAACTTGGGTGAATTCACTATTTCTGCCGCACAACCTGGTGCACCCAAAGCGCCAATCTACCGATTAATCTTTGACGACGCCCCATTAGCTAGCAATAGTTCAGGCGTCTTTAAGCTTACTGGTATCCATCGTGGGGCACATACCTATAAAGTTGAACTCACGAACAATACGGGCAAGACTCTTGCATCGTCTCCATTACAAACCCTTTACCTGCATCAGGCATCGGCGTTAATTAATAACTAATAGCGTGCAACCACTGTCATGTATGCGCACCATAGAGGTTCAGTGAACATTTCTTATTGAGCTCTTTATTCGCGCAACTCATCATTGCAAGCTACAATGCACAATTATGGTGCAAAGGAGACGAGCTCGGATGCATTCCACCGAGTTAGAAACACAACAGCTAATCAATAGCCTAAATACCGCACTGGTAATGGTAGACAACAAACTTACGATTGTTTACGCCAACCACGCTGGTGAAGCTTTGTTTGAGACTGGATTAAAACAACTTATTGGGCATCCACTTCAAGATTTTTTCTTGCCGGGCACAATAGAAACCACCCGACTTAAAGCTGCCATCAGAAAAGGTGAAGATTTCACCGAAAACGAAATTAAGTTGGCTTTTCGAGATAACCGCTATGTATCTGCCGACCTAACCGTTACCAACTTGCACTTCGAAGACGGCCCACGACTGCTATTTGAAGTTAAAAAGATTGACCAGCAAAAGCGAATTTCTCGAGAAACTTTACAAAACGCGCAGCATTACGCAGCACGGGAATTGGTTCGCGGCCTTGCACACGAAATCAAAAATCCTCTTGGTGGTATTCGCGGTGCAGCACAGCTATTAGAAAAAGAGCTGATTGACGAGCATAAAGAATTTACAAGCATGATCATTGAGCAGTCTGACCGTCTGCGAAACTTAGTTGATCGATTGCTTGGACCAAATTCACTACCTCGATTTGAAGAAAGCAACGTGCATCAAGCGCTTGAAAAAATACGCAGCTTAATGCGCTTTGACTCAGACAATCCCATTACCATAGTTCGCGACTATGACCCCAGCATACCACCGCTTATGTTAGACCCTGACATGATTCAGCAAGCGGTGCTCAATATTGTGCGCAACAGCGTTCAGGCATTAACCGAGAGCCAAACCCCCAACCCACAAATTAGGTTAATTACGCGAATAGAGCGCCAAATGACAATTCAAACGAAGCGTCACGCGCTGGTAGCAAAAATAAAAATTATTGATAACGGCCCGGGTATTCCGGCTGAAGTAAAAGACACACTTTTCTACCCCATGGTCACAAGCAAGCAAAATGGCTCTGGGTTGGGTTTGTCTATTTCACAGACCCTTATAAACCACCACGGCGGCAAAATAGATGTAGATAGCTACCCTGGTCACACTGAGTTCGTAATTTACATACCAATAGATCGTAAGGAGACAGACGATGACGAATGAGTCTGTGTGGATTGTCGATGATGACAGTTCTATTCGTTGGGTGCTGCAAAAGGCCTTACAAGCAGCAGATATCAGCTGCTTAAGTTTTGAAAACCCTGAAGATTTATTGCTTCAACTTCAAAGCGGCCAAGCCCCTGAAGTCATCATTTCAGACATAAGAATGCCACAAATGGACGGCATGACGTTACTGAACGAAGTGCATGCCTCGCACCCTATGCTCCCCGTTATCATTATGACGGCGCATTCGGATTTAGACAGCGCAGTTAACGCATATCAAAAAGGCGCCTTTGAATATTTGCCGAAGCCATTTGATATCGACGAGGCAGTAACCTTAACCCAGCGGGCGCTAGCACATGCCAGAGAGCAGTCCACCGTATCTAAAGTGCAAGTGGAAGACGTAGTAACGGAAATTATTGGCGAAGCACCTGCCATGCAGGAAGTGTTTCGTGCCATAGGTCGCTTGTCTCGCTCTTCAATTAGCGTGCTAATTAACGGGCAATCAGGAACGGGTAAAGAACTTGTGGCGCACGCCCTTCATAGGCACAGCCCAAGAGCAAGTAAACCTTTCATCGCCCTTAATATGGCCGCCATTCCTGCCGACCTTGTAGAATCAGAACTATTTGGCCATGAGAAGGGCGCGTTTACCGGAGCCCAGGCAGCTCGCCAAGGCCGCTTCGAACAAGCCGACGGCGGAACATTGTTCTTAGATGAAATAGGCGATATGCCGTTAGATGTACAAACCCGCCTTTTACGTGTGCTTGCAGACGGCCAGTTTTATCGTGTCGGTGGACATCAATCAGTGAGTGTGGACGTACGCATCATCGCTGCAACTCACCAGAATTTAGAACAAAGGGTTGCTGAAGGTAAGTTTAGGGAAGATTTATTCCACCGCTTAAACGTTATCCGAGTGCACCTTCCTTCACTTAACGAGCGCCGCGAAGATATTCCACTACTGACCCGTCACTTCTTGCGCCGAGCAGCCAAAGAACTTGATGTAGAAGCTAAAAGCATATCGAAAGACGCTGAGCGCGTAATGTCTCAGCTACCATGGCCTGGAAACGTAAGGCAGCTAGAAAACGTGTGTCGCTGGTTAACGGTAATGGCGAGTGGTCAAGAAGTGCTGCCCAGCGATCTGCCACCGGAAATTCACAGCGATAGCAGTATTGAAAAACCTAGCGCTGAATCGGGTGAGTGGCCAGATTTGTTGGCAAGCTGGACTGATAAACAGCTTCGCGACGGCCATCACAATATTCTTAACGACGCGATGCTGACGTTTGAGCGTATTATGCTTGAGCGAGCACTTCAGCACACTCATGGCCACAAACAAGATGCGGCTAAACGCTTGGGTTGGGGAAGAAATACCCTAACAAGAAAGTTAAAAGAATTGGGCGTGAACTAACCCTAGTGATTACGCCGTAAGCTAGCAGGGAACTCACTGCTAGCTTATGAGCGGCTTGCTACCTAATGTCCTTTCGTCAGTAGCGCCGTCATTCCCTGATTGAAATGCCTTACCCACTTCATACTAAACTGGCCCTTGGCGCTTCGATTTATTTCTATCACCGCCTCTTTTTTAGAAAGTACGTTATCTTCATTGTGCGCTCTTGGGTGTGTCATTGCATCGTAGGTATCAACAATGGCTAATAACTTCGCACCTTCACAGATATCGTCTTCTTTTAGCCCCAATGGATAACCTGTTCCATCAGTGCGTTCATGGTGCTGCATCACGATTTTGCGCGCCATATCCCATTGGTCTAGGTGCTCTAACAAACGGGCGCTTTTATACACATGAGAGCGCATAAGATTAAATTCGATATCGCTTAGCGCATCGCCTTTGTGCAAAAGCTTCAATGGCATGAAGGCCATTCCGAAGTCATGTACATAGCTGGCTACGGCAAGCTGATCTTCGTCTATAGGGTTTTCGGCCACGTCGTTAATATACATAGCCAGTTTGGCAATGCGATCACCACGACCAGACCAGTAGTTGGAGCGGCGTTCAATGGTTTGCATTAAGTCGCGGAAAAATAGAATATCTTGCTTCTTTTCACTACTAATATCTTTAGGGATACCTGTAGCCGCTAACGTAGGGGGCTTTATCTGAACGTTTTGTGGGTCGTCTTCATCCGCAACAATATCTAACGCTGGGTTAAGTAATAAGACCGCTTCGGTAAGGCGTTTTTCATGCTCAGCAGTATTTTCAGGCGTCACACGACCGATAGCTAAAACCAGCTGATTGTGAAGATTGTCATCGTATTCGGCTTTGCCATTGGCCATTACAGCCTCTACAAAGGCTTTTACTCTGTCCATAGTAAGCAATACCAAGTCACTCATAGTACTTGTGTAGGCCACCTGCCCTTTGCGCAAATAATCTAGCAAGTCCTCTACATGCTGCAAAAGCGGGATCATGGGAGAGAAGTTAACCAGGCCTAAATCACCTTTAATGGTGTGGATTGAGCGAAACAGAGCACGCTGCAATTCGTTGTCTTCCGGACGAAGCTCTAATTCAATCAAGGTTTGTTCACTTGATTCATAGAGTTCGTTTATTTCCTCCATAAGGTCAGCAAGAATATCTTCTTCTAGGTCGTCTGGAGTAAATGTCTGCATATAGTGGTTACCGAGTTAGGTTCGATTGCGCTTTTTATTATTGTAATTGGGTATCGGCAAAATTTCCTCATACTAAAGGTGAGAAACATAGCCACTTTTCCAACTTATTGCTCAACTATACCTTCCGCACTGTAAAAACTCATCGGACAAGTGTACGCTGAAACTTCATCTATACTGCGCGCGTCAATTGTATCTAGGAGTTGTTTTGATCGCTTTATTCCGCATTCCGGCACTTTTTATCGCCTTTTTACTCATTAACATCGTTCTGCTGATTGTTTGTATCGCACGACCTTTTCACAAAGATAACGTGCATATTGCGGGTAGTATGTATTCACTTATGGCTAAGGTCGTAGGTCTCAAAATTATTATAAAGAAAGATCCTGCGGTTAAAATAAACGAGCCCTACGTTTACATCGCCAATCATCAAAACAGTTTCGACGTTATCACTATCTGTAAAGCTGCACTGCCTGGCGTGGTAACCATTGGCAAAAAGAGCTTAAAGTGGATCCCTATTTTCGGCCAAATCTATTGGTTGTCAGGCAATATCATGATTGATAGAAAGAATTCCGGTAAAGCCCGTAATACACTCGATATTGCTGCAAAACGCATTGCGAAAAAGAAAACGTCGGTATGGCTATTCCCAGAAGGTACACGAAGCTATGGCAGAGGCATATTACCTTTCAAACAAGGTGCGTTTCGCCTAGCTAAGACCACCAACGAACCGGTTGTCATGGTAACCGCCAGCAATTTGCACAATAAAGTAAAATGGAACCGTTGGAATAACGGCATTGTGCTTATTGATATAGCTGCCCCTCAGGCTTTGAGCGAAGACAAGACAATTAAAGAGTGGATGGTGCATTTTAACGATGAAATGAAACAAAAGTTTGATGCGCTTAATACACAGGTCGATGAACTGGAAAAAAGAAGGTAAACTTGCGTCAAAATTGCTAACGAGTGTTTATTATGACCCAGTTCGATGAAAGAGAAGAGTGGTACGAGTTTAACCAAGAAACTATTGATGCCCTTCTAGAAGACGGCAGCCAAGCCGATGCCGACTATACCATTGAGCACCACTTCGCCAGCACTGACTTCGACGTGCTAGAAAAGGCAGCTGTTGATGCGTTTAAAGCTGGTTTTGAAGTCACCGACGCAGAAGAGCTTATTCTTGATGATGGCGAAACCATTTTCTGCTTCGACGCGGTTGCAGAGCGAAAGCTAGATATTGAAAAGCTTAATGCGGACTCTGACACCTTGCTTAAAATTGCCGACAAGCATGATGTAACCTACGACGGTTGGGGTACTTACTTCGAGCCGCGTGAAGAAGGTGAATACGAAGAAGAAGATCACTACTTCGACGACTGATCTCTAAGGCACCCTCACCGTTTAAACTGAGAAGGCGTTAAGTTACCCTTCAGCTTTTGTTCATCTTTTTCCGTCAACAATGACACTGTCATTATCGATTGGAAAAGGATGGACAGATGAAAAAGCTACTTTTCTCACTTACTACATATTCTGCTATTGCAACAATACAGCTTGCGCTTATGTCACCTGTGCATGCCAGTACCGAAAATAGCGCACAAAACAAAATCGTTACCTCTAATGAATACCGTTACGACAAACCATTTGTTGCCGCTGAATCGCTGCTGCCTAAAACCTCTGATGCATTGACAAGCGAAGAAACAATCTCTCAATCTGTTGATGACGTTGAGACTGATCAACAGTCCCTTCCCAAGGCGGGTAAGCATCAACAGCATTTAGCCGTGAGTAAGTTCTCTAGCGATATCGTGGTCAGCAGTATTAATGAGTTTTGGATTTATGAAAGCTGGGTAACGCTTGAGCAAGACATTGATTACGATGGTTATCACTCTACGTTTTCGATTGAGTTTGACGCCGACACCATTTTCACTCGCGCGCCAGTATACGCGGTTCTGTATTTGGGCAAAAACGACGTGTACGAGTCTATTCACGTGTCGTCTGAATTTTACATCTACTCAGAAGACTCAACAGATACCTTTACCATTGAAAGCACATTAGTTTCTGGCTATCCGCCCGGTGAGTACGACATTCTATTAGAGCTTTATGATGCAGATACCGAAATGCTTGTGGCGTATACCGATGCCTATGATGACAGTGCACTCGCCTATCTTCCCCTTGAAAGTGAAAATAATGAATATGTGGTTGAAGATACGGTAGTCATAGTAGAAGAGCATGGCGGAGCATGGTCTTTACTCCCACTGTGTCTATTAGGTGGCATTGTACTTGTTAGACGAAGTGTTAGACGCCAACACAGCTAACTATCTTGGAAAGTTAATCAGCTAAAAGCTGCATGCACCTGCAGCTTTTGGCTATTTTTTATACTAAAGTCTATTATATAATATAAACCTTCTTTTCCAATTAACGTTGATTCGCCAATGTACCAAGGAAAACAGTACATACTGACGCTTTCAATTGGTGTAGTGCAATGAGCATCGACAATGTTAACTTGTTCAATCTATTAGAAAATACGCAAATTGGCGTAGTCATTCACAATGCTACTGGCGTTGTAGAGTATGCCAATCCCGCTGCGTTAACGCTGCTTCGATTGAGTATAGATAAACTTAAAGAGAAAAGCTTAGACGTGGACTCCTGGGAGTTCATTGACAAGCAAAACAGAAAAGTACCTTACCACGAACTTCCCATTGCCCAGGTGCTTGCTACTAGCACCGCTATAAATAACCGAATATTGGGAACGATAAATAAAGATACCGATAAAATAACGTGGTTTAATGTCAACGCATATCCCGAAAAGTACAAGGTCAATGGCAGTTCACCGTCTTTTGTAGTGGTTTATTTCACTGATATCACAGCAAAGATTAGTGATTTCTCTTACAAAGATATTGTTCAACATTCACAAGATATGATTTTGGTAACGGAAGCTCAGAATATCGATGCCCCGCTTTCTCCTAAAATCATCTATGCAAATGAAGCATTGTGTAAACATACTGAATATAGTCTTGAGGAGTTATTGGGTGAGACACCTCGCATTTTTCAAGGTGCCCTAACCGACAAAGCCTCTACGCTGCGTATTCGGCAGTCACTTATTGATCAACGCCCATGTACCGAAACACTGTTAAATTATACGAAGTCTGGCACACCTTTCTGGGTTCAAATGAACATATTCCCGCTTACCAATGAATTTGGTGAAGTAACCCATTTTGCAGCTGTTCAGCGTAACGTTAGCGAAATGAAGTTCCAATCTGAACAGCTAGATAAGCGCAATGCAGAACTTAAGAAAATAAAGCAGAACTTAGAAAGCCTGGTTAACCATCGAACCAGCGAGCTTCGTTCAGCCAATCATAAATTAGAGAAACTGGCATATTATGACGCGCTCACGAACATTCCAAATAGACGGGCATTTCTAGACGCATTTGCAAAGTCGTTAAACTTCGCACAACGCAATGGACATGCAATGTTGATTGGCATCGCCGATGTTGATCACTTTAAGGCTATTAATGATAGTTACGGCCACGGATTTGGCGATGACGTATTAACCATCGTTGCTCAGACAATGCAGCAATTTTTTCGTCAAGAAGATGCCATTGGGCGCATAGGTGGCGAAGAGTTTGCGTTCTGTATGGTACTAACAAGTCCAGTCTCCCCTCGCCAACTATTAGACAGATTTCGCGAGAAAGTCAGCATTCTCCATGAAACCCATCCTCCGTTGAAAGGAAGACAAGTTACCCTTAGTTTGGGGGCGGTATATGTAAGCGACTTAAAAGAGGCAAGCATAAAGCAACTACTTTGCGATGCAGATGAAGCCCTTTATAGAGCCAAAAATAAAGGTCGCAATACCATAGAGTGCGAATGTTATGACGATATCGATAACGAAGGGTTAGAACCCTGTGAAGATGGTAGAGCTGGCACAGAGTCTCATTCTAAACCTCATCATGTTACGTAAAAGCTAATATTGATTCGTGGTAACGCTACATGAGCATATTGTTCACTACGGCTCACCTTTAATAACCTAAATCGTTAGCTTATCAGCTCAGCATCGATTTGGCTGTCCAGCCACGTTGCTCAGTTTTCTCCCCCGTCAGGCGGCTCAATACCTTCAACCTCTACTACCACTTTTTCTACCAGCTTCACTCTTCCCTGCTTCACTAGCGCTTGTCTTAATACATACTCTATTTGCGCATTTACACTTCGCAAGTCATCGGCAGCCCATCGCTCCATGGCGGCAAGTACATTTTCATTTATCCTAAGTGGATACGCTTTTTTCTTTGCCAAAATCACAAACCTTATGTGCCGCAGTGCATCGCTGCGGCACTACAATTTCAAACTTAAATTAAAAAACGAGCTAGTAGATTGTACCTGTATTAATAACCGGTTGCGTCGACTTATCACCACACAGCACAACTAATAAATTACTGATCATCGTCGCCTTACGCTCTTCATCAAGCTCTACTACACCCTTTTCATTTAATCGCTGAAGTGCCATTTCTACGGTTCCCACAGCACCATCTACAATTTGCTTACGGGCAGCCACAATAGCTGATGCTTGTTGACGCTGAAGCATGGCGCTTGCGATTTCTTGCGCGTAGGCAAGGTGGCTGATACGAGACTCCAAAATTGTGATCCCAGCTTTCGCAAGGCGAGCTTGGATCTCTTCTTGTAAACGCGCTGATATCTCTATTGGGTGGCTACGAAGTGCGACTTCCGCTTGCTCGTCGTCACGTGGATCGTAAGGAAAGCTACTTGCCATATTGCGGATTGCGGACTCGCTTTGAATTCGCACAAAACTTTCATAATCGTCCACGTCAAACATTGCTTCAGCAGTATCGCTCACTTTCCACACGACAATAGAGGCGATTTCAATGGGGTTTCCTTGATTGTCGTTAACTTTAATTCTGGCACTTTCAAAGTTTCTTATGCGCAGAGAAATATTAGCTCTACGGAACAAAGGAATTGTCCAGCGTAATCCAACATCAGAGACAGTACCTACATAGCTGCCGAAAAACGTCATGACCTTAGCTTGGTTGGGTTGCACCATGAAATAGCCCAACCACAAACTTCCCACTAAAACGCTTAGAATTACACCAGCTTCGGGGTTACCCGACACTGCATAGAAAAACGTAGCAACCTGTGCGACTAGCAAAACACAGATCATCAAATAACCGTTTACCGAAAACCCTTTCTTTTCTTTCATATCACTCACCTTTGATATCATTTTGATATATTTATAATGCAAAATTTAACTACTCGCTAATTTTGATGTGTTACCAAATATGTCAAAGCAACATTTTATTTTTAACTATGGGGTAACATTTTTTGGTAACTCTATGAAATAGATGCCAGAATAATGGAGGGTCATCGTTTACTATGGACGTACGTTAATGCCTTCAAACTCAGATAAAAACGTCGCTTCTTCTTTCCAGCGCCGTACCTTGTTAAAGGGCGGTCTCGCCTTTGGTCTTACTGCGGGCATTACCCCTTTTTCAATCGGAAAAGAAAAACCGACGCTGCGCGCATTAGGCACCCATGTCACGCTTCAAGAAGCCATTCGCCAGCGCGCCATGGAAGACTTAGGCATTAATATTGAGTTTGAGCCAGGTGGCAGTGCAACCGTTCTTCAAAAGGCGTCGATGAACCCCACGTCATTCGACCTTTATGAGCAGTGGTCTAATAGCATTAATGTATTGTGGCGCGCTCACGCTATTCAGCCCATAGAGAAGAAACGCCTTCAGTATTGGGAAGAAATAAACGATTTAAGCAAGACCGGAAAACTTACCGAGAACGCGCGAATGGGCGCTGGCGACGCACCGCATAAAATTATTAATGTACAGGACGACGGCACTCTGGGCGCCAACCATACTGACACAATTAGTTTTTTACCTTATGTGCACAATGTTGACTCTTTTGGCTACGACACATCAAAGTTACCCAACGAACTGCAAGGGCAAGAAGAAAGCTGGGGCTGGCTTTTAGACAGTCGCTATTCAGGAAAAGTGGGCATAGTTAACGACCCCACTATCGGACTTTTCGATTTAGCACTTGCCGCACAAGCTAAAGGGTTCATTCAATTCCAAGATATCGGTGCCATGACCGAGTATGAACTTGATGATTTGTTTAGCTTACTTATAGAGTTGACTCAGTTAAACCATTTCAATGGATTCTGGACCTCGGTCCCTGAGTCTGTTGAGTTCATGAAAAGTGGACGGGTTGCAATCGAAAGCATGTTCTCGCCTGCGGTCTCTGCGCTGAACGGTCAAGATATTCCGGTTACGTTTGCAGCACCGAAAGAAGGCTACCGCGGATGGCACGGTGTAATGTGCATGTCCTCTGCCACACAAGGTAGAATAAAGGACGTGGCTTATGAGTATATGAACTGGTGGCTGTCGGGGTGGCCTGGCGCATTTATTGCCAGACAAGGCTACTATATTTCCAACCCTAAACGTTCAGCTCAATATCTTTCTGACGCCGAATGGAATTACTGGTACAAAGGGCAAGTAGCATCAGAGCCGCTAAAAGGGCCCGACGGAAATATTAGTGTTAGACAAGGCGCCCAGCGCACTGGTGGGAGTTATGAAGAGCGTTTTAGTAATGTTGCCGTATGGAATACCGTTATGCCAACCTACGAATACAGTTTGCAGAAGTGGTACGAATTCATCACTGCATAATGTTGCGTTAAGTAAAAAACCATAACGTTAATGGAATAAGGCTTTTTTAGTTCACATGTTATCGTCAATTCGAATTCAGCTTATCACCGTGCTACTCGCTCTTATAGCGCTTATATTGGCACAGGGGTTTATTGCTAGAGAAAACCAAGAAGTCCTAAACAAAGGCGTGGCATCAGCGTCAAAGGCAGTAGTTGATGTTGCACTTGTTAAGGAACTTGAACGGGATGTGGTGGACTTACAGCGCAACGTGCTCATATTCAAAGAGAATGCGAGTAAATCAGCCATTACTCGCTTCAGTCGACTCATGGTGACTATTAACACCAAACTCGACAAGTTAGCCCTGGTAGACGAAGACAAGGAAATACAGGAAGACAACCATATCCTTTCAAGAATGAAGGAGCACCTTAACGCCTATCAGGAGAATTTTACTCAAGTTGTCGATGCGCGTTCTGAAAGGGATAACCTCATAGCAAGAGGCACCCTATCTGATATTACGTTACTGGAAAAGATACTGAGTGACGCTAAAACAAACGGAGATATCTCTGCTGCCTCTGAAGAACAGGCAAAGACGCTTCTTATTCGGGCAGAAAATGCGATGTTGAAATATCTGATGAAACCCGACATGGGTTTTATTCGAGCATTCAACGAAGCCGCAGATTCACTACGAAAATTAACGCTAACGAAAAATACATCCCTTCAGGAAAGAGTGGAGCGATTGTCGGAAAAAATTAAAGCCGATTTCGTTAAGCTAACCCAGATAACCCAAGGTAATTTATTCTTGGTTAACGTAGTCATGGCGGGGTCTGCCAATGAATTTCTCTATTTAAGCGGTGAGCTGGCCAAAAAAGTAACCACAGACTCTGAAATTGCGACTCAACGCACCTACACACTGGCTGAAAGTACGCAGCGTAACGGAGAGTTATTTTCTCTTGTTGCCATTCTACTCGCCCTCTCAGCCGCGCTGTTTGCCATGTTTCGCATATTGGGCCCTATCCGCTCTATCACTCAAGTTTTCAACAAACTTGCCCAAGGCGTACAAATTTCCAATATTCCTGGCAGCAGCCGAAAAGATGAGATTGGCAAGCTAGCAAAAGCGGCGCTTGTTTTTAGTGATAAAAACCGAGAGACAGAAAAACTGCTAGATGAAGCAAGAACCATGAACTCTCAGCTTGAAAGCTTAAATAAAGCGATTACTGAGGCGAAAATAAAAGCGGAGCAAGCAACCGCGTCAAAGAGTATGTTTTTAGCCAATATGAGTCATGAAATCCGCACGCCGATGAATGGCATTATCGGGCTAATAGAACTGGCGCAACAGCAAGAGCTGTCCACTACTGTTAAAGGGTATCTCGACAAGGCAGCGTATTCTGGGCAAATATTACTGAGCGTAATTAACGATATTCTCGACTTCTCAAAAATTGAAGCGGGTAAATTGAAGATTGAGGAAGTGAGCTTTTCTTTGCATTCACTGTTCGACAACCTCATTGCAGTTATTGCACTACGCGCAAAAGAAAAGAACTTATCGGTGCACTTTACGGTAAACCCAAAGATACCTCCGCAAGTAATTGGCGACCCACTGCGTATTGCCCAAATAATTATGAATATAGGCAACAATGCTGTGAAGTTCACCGAGCAAGGGCGTATAGATATTGAGTTTGACGGCAACTTGAACGAAAAAGGGAACGTGTTAAACCTTACCATGCGAATCACCGATTCAGGCATAGGTATGAGTGCAGCCCAGCTAGATAGAATATTTAAGCCTTTCACTCAAGCAGACGGTTCAACCAATAGAAAATACGGCGGTACCGGCCTTGGCCTTGCGATTGTAAGCCAGCTTACTGAACTTATGAACGGCCGCCTTGATGCCACTTCTACTATGGGAAAAGGCAGTACGTTTGAAGTTGAACTGCCGCTGAAAGCATTTAAAAACCAACCCGGCGTGCTTGAACAAACACCTCAGCTACCTGTTGATAGCCTTTATGTTACTGAAGCAGCATTGCTGCCTACGGCTTATTGCAACCAGATACAGCTGCCAACTAAATCAATGCAATCAATAGAAGATGCCAAAAACATCGCCGCTTTACCTGAACATATCATTGTAGATATCCATGAGTTTAGTGAATTCAGACAGAATATTGCTTGGTTAAACGCCTTATTAGAAAAAGGGAAGTCTGTAGGCCTAGTGATGGAAAGTGCAGGCAGCGCGCTACAAGCTAAATATGACACGCTATGGAAAGGCCCACTTATCATGCATCCATTCACACCTGCGCAATTTGAGCGTTTTGTTCATCAGGTGATATCTAAAGATGCAAGTTATGACGGACATCATTTTAGTGAAGAAGCGGAAGCAACGTCGCTAGAAGGCCACGTTCTATTAGTGGAAGACAATAATATAAATCAACTCGTCACCGGAGAAATGCTTACCAATCTTGGGCTTACTTTCGATATTGCAGAAGACGGCAAGCAAGCCGTGCAAAAAGTAGGAAATGCCCCGCAGTACGACCTAATATTGATGGATGTACAAATGCCGGTGATGGACGGTTATGAAGCAACCAAACAACTCCGCGAAAAAGGCTTTACTGGCGTACCTATTATCGGCCTTTCGGCCAATGCAATGAAGGAAGATAAACAAAGCGCGATAGACGCGGGTATGAACGACTATCTCACCAAGCCAATAAAGCAAAAATCATTGATAGGCATGTTAAAACAGTACTTAGGCAAACAGCTCTAAACGCGAACGTAAAGATAAGTTCTTATACCAATTCGCATAAATAATTGCCCGCTCAGTAGGCGCTGGCAAGCTTCATAGCGAAGTGTGAGAATGCAGGAACGGCTTTCGAACAAACCCGCTATGTTTAGGGCCGGTTTAATCGCGAATAAAAAAGGGCCACCTTTCGGTAACCCTTCTAATTTGTATCGATACCCCCCGTTCTAGGGGCTGCACTTAAAGCGCTTTAATGGTCTCGAACTGCTCTTTAAGTTTGGCTAGGGCTTTTTCACCCTCTTCCAACTTAGCGCGTTCTTTTTCAATTACCGCTTCAGGCGCATTGCTTACGAACTTCTCGTTACCCAATTTGCCACGAGTACGAGATACGTCTTTCTCGATTTTTTCCATGGCTTTAGTAATACGAGCAAGCTCGGCGTCTTTGTCGATAAGCCCTGCCATCGGGATAAGAATTTCCATCTCGCCCACTAGCGCTGTTGCACTGGCTGGTGCTTCTTCACCGTCTTTCAAAATAGTTACGGTTTCAAGCTTAGAAAGCTTATCAAGGAATGCCTTAGCCGCATCAAGACGACGCGCGTCTTCGTCGCTTACGTTTTTAAGTAGCGCATTAAGCGGTTTGTTTGGTGAGATATCCATTTCACCACGGATATTACGTATACCCACGATAAACTTCTTCACCCACTCGATATCGGCAAGCACTTTGTCGTCTTGTTTCGCTGCATCAACTTCAGGGAATGCCTGAACCATAATGCTTGCGCCCTCTTCCACTTTAAGTGCACTTAGTGGCACAACGCGCTGCCAAATAGTGTCGGTGATAAATGGCATAAGCGGGTGCAACAAGCGAAGCAAGCTTTCAAGCACGTTAATAAGCGTATGACGGGTACCACGCTTTTCAGCTTCAGTGCTGGCGTCATTGTTAAGCACAGGTTTAGTAAGTTCTAGATACCAGTCACAGAACTGGTTCCAAGTGAACTCGTAAACGGTTTGTGCTGCAATATCGAAACGGTAGTCTTCAAGCGCTTTTTCAAACTCAACCAGCGTTTGTTGGAACTTAGCCCAAATCCAGCGATCGGCCATGCTAAGCACCATTTCGCCACCGTCACGACCTGTATCGTGCTCTTCTGTGTTCATCAATACGAAACGCGATGCATTCCAAATTTTGTTACAGAAGTTGCGGTAGCCTTCAACACGGGCCATATCAAAGTTGATATCGCGGCTGGTTGACGCCATAGCGGCAAAAGTAAAGCGCAATGCGTCTGTACCGTAGGCCTGAATACCATCAGGGAACTGTTTACGGGTACGCTTGGCAATCTTTTCAGCAAGCTGAGGCTGCATCATGCCCGCGGTGCGTTTAGTGACTAGCGACTCAATATCAATACCGTCAATCAAATCGATGGGGTCAAGCACGTTGCCCTTCGACTTTGACATTTTATCGCCATTCTCATCGCGGATAAGACCAGTAATGTAGATGTCTTTAAACGGAATTTTGCCCGTGAACTTCTTGGTCATCATGATCATTCTGGCAACCCAGAAGAAGATGATGTCAAAGCCGGTTACTAGCACTGAAGACGGTACAAAGGTTTCTAGATCTGGCGTTTCTTCTGGCCAGCCCATGGTCGCAAACGGCCATAGTGCACTTGAGAACCAGGTATCTAGTACATCGTCGTCTTGTGAAAGGGTTACGTCACTGCCAAGGCCGTGTTTTTCACGCACTTCTTCTTCGGTGCGCCCAACAAAAACGTTGCCGTTTTCATCGTACCACGCTGGAATGCGGTGTCCCCACCACAGCTGACGTGAAATACACCAGTCTTGAATGTTGTGCATCCACTGGTAGTAAGTCTTGTTCCAGTTCTCTGGCACAAAACGGATTTCGCCGCTTTCAACCGCTTCAATTGCAGGCTTAGCAAGAGACTCAACCGCTACATACCACTGGTCGGTTAGGTATGGTTCAATTACCGCACCCGTTCTGTCGCCGCGCGGCACTTTAAGCTTGTGCGGCTCAATCTTAACCAATGCGCCTTGTTCGTCTAAATCAGCAACAATTTGCTTACGGGCGTCGAAGCGATCTAAACCGCGATACGCTTCTGGCGCTTCGTCGTTAATTTTCGCATCGTCGGTAAGAATGTTGATCATAGGCAAGTTATGACGCTTACCCATATCGTAGTCGTTGAAGTCGTGAGCAGGCGTGATTTTAACGCAGCCTGTACCAAATTCTTGATCGACATAGTCATCGGCGATAACCGGAATTAAACGGCCAGTAATCGGTAGCTTAATCTCTTTGCCGATAAAGCCTTGGTAACGCTCGTCGTCTGGGTGTACCGCAACGGCAGTGTCACCAAGCATGGTTTCTGGGCGCGTTGTCGCAACTACTAGTTCACCGCTACCATCTGCAAGTGGGTAGCGCATGTGCCACATGTGGCCGTCTTCTTCTTCGTTAAGTACTTCAAGATCAGATACTGCAGTGTGAAGCACTGGATCCCAGTTAACCAAACGCTTACCGCGGTAAATAAGGCCTTCTTCGTGTAGCTTAACGAATACTTCAGTTACGGCTTTAGACAGGTCTTCGTCCATGGTGAACACTTCACGAGACCAGTCAGGAGACGTACCTAGACGGCGCATTTGACCGGTGATCGTTCCGCCGCTGTGCTCTTTCCATTCCCACACTTTCTTGATGAAGTCTTCGCGACCTAAATCGTGGCGCGTCTTGCCTTCAGCGTTAAGTTGGCGTTCTACCACCATCTGGGTAGCAATACCGGCGTGGTCAGTACCCACTTGCCATAGCGTATTGTCGCCCTTCATGCGGTGATAACGGGTTAAGGCGTCCATAATGGTTTGTTGGAAACCATGGCCCATGTGAAGGCTACCGGTAACGTTTGGTGGCGGAAGCAAAATACAATAAGGGTCGCCGCTACCTGAAGCTTTAAATAAACCCGCCTCTTCCCATGACTTGTAGCATTGCTGCTCGATGGACTGCGGTTCGAAGGTTTTATCCATTACACACTCTCAAATTGAAGCTAAACGCGAATGACTTATGCAGATTTGAACTGCATGTTGCATCCAGCTTGCTGATAGTTTTTGTATCTTACCCGCGCGGCCTGTTTGGCGTTCTCGTCCACGGGTACAAAATCGATGATTTGACGATGCTGGTTGGGTGTAGGCACCATACCGGACCCCACATTAACCACCATTTGTCGTCTGGCTACCTGCTCTGGCCGCCAACAAATTTCCACCGGCGTTCCCGATTGCGGCCCTTCACCATAAAGGTTATGGGGCACAAAGCGGTCAGCCGGCAGCTGCCACAACAATTCATCAACTTCTTCAGCCTGCGCCTGTGTATCGCACAGCACGCTAATCTTTTGCTTATTGGCAAACGCTGATGCAATAACTTCGCTGGCGCGGCCTGCCACACCATTGTCACTGCTGGTAAGTTGATAAAATATCACTTGTGGCATGAATGATTAGTCCTCTAACTTGATATCAGCGCGGTTCATTAGGAACTGAGACAGCATAGGCACTGGACGGCCTGTTGCGCCTTTGTTCTTACCACTGCGCCATGCCGTACCGGCAATATCAAGGTGAGCCCAGTTGTACTTCTTAGTGAAGCGCGACAAGAAACAACCCGCAGTAATTGACCCTGCTGGGCGACCACCAAGGTTCGTCATGTCGGCAAACGGGCTTTCAAGCTGCTCTTGGTAATCGTCCCATAGCGGTAGACGCCATGCGCGATCTGAGCTTTGCTCTGACGCATTAAGTAGTTCGTGAGCAAGCGGATTGTGCGTACTCATCACAGCTGTTGCATGGTGACCAAGTGCGATAATCGCTGCGCCAGTTAGCGTGGCTACGTCAATTACTAGCTCTGGGTCGAAGCGCTCTACATAGGTTAGCGCGTCGCATAATACTAAACGGCCTTCGGCATCAGTGTTTAGCACTTCAACGGTTTGACCCGACATAGTCGTTAGAATGTCACCCGGACGGTACGCTTTGCCATCTGGCATGTTTTCACAGCCTGCCAATACACCAATAACGTTAATGGGCAGATTCAGCGCCGCGATAGTGTGCATGGTACCCAGTACGCCTGCAGCACCACCCATGTCGTACTTCATTTCATCCATGGCTTCGCCTGGCTTAATTGAAATGCCGCCTGAATCGAACGTAAGGCCTTTACCTACAAGTACAATTGGGGCTTGATCAGCTGGGCCACCGCGATGATGCATAATGCTCATCATACTTTCATTGTCTGAACCACGGCCAACAGCCAAATACGCTTGCATACCAAGCTCGGCCATTTGGGTTTCATCAACGACTTCTGCGGTTACGCTGTCGTATTGGCTGGCAAGCTCTTGCGCCTGCTGCCACAGGTACGCTGGGTTACAGATGTTTGGCGGCATGTTAGCCACGTCTTTGGTCACTTTCGCACCGCGAGCAACCGCTAAACCATGCTCAACTGCACGTTCACCAACGGTAAGTTCACGGCGTGTAGGTACGTTAAATACAATTTTACGCAGTGGGCGACGTGGCTCACCTTTCTTGGTTTTAAGCTGCATAAAGGTGTAAAGCGTGTCTTCAGTTGCTTCTACTGCCTGACGTACTTTCCAGTAGGTATCGCGACCTTTAACGTGAAGTTCGGTAAGGAAGCATACCGCTTCCATCGAGCCTGTTTCATTCAATGTTTGAATGGTTTTGGCGATTATGTTTTTGTACTGGCGCTCGTCTAATTCGCGCTCTTTACCACAACCGACTAGAAGCACGCGCTCGCTTAGTACATTTGGCACGTTGTGTAACAACAACATTTGACCGGCTTTACCTTCAAGGTCGCCGCGGCGTAACAAGTTGCTGATATAACCTTCACTGATTTCGTCTAGCTGTTCAGCCACTGCCGTTAGGCGGCGCGGCTCGAAGACACCCACAACAATACATGCGCTGCGTTGTTTTTCAGGACTGCCACTTTTTACACTAAACTCCACGATATCACCTCGCTTTTCGTCGTTTATGGTTTGCACGATGACTAAAATCACGTAACGTTTCGCGCTGCTTTATGTTTTAATACGCAGCATAACTTTTTAGTTCGCTGCAATTCACGCTTAAAGACCTATTGAATATAGGTTAAATTTGCGTCAAAACACCATGCAAACGGTTTATGATTGCAGGCAAAACTTGTAAAAACGGTAAGTTTAAACAAAATTGTGCTTTCTTTCACTAAAATTCCTAATTTTCCGGAAGGGCTGAGATGCTGATATTCCGCTATTTACTTAAGGAAACGCTGAAATCTCAGTTAGCGATTTTCTTTATCCTAATGGCAATTTTTGTCACTTTGCGATTTGTGCGCGTTTTGGGCGACGCCTCGGACGGTGATATTCCCGCTGGGCTAGTGCTTGGCTTCCTAGGTTTATATGCCCCTATCCTCTCCTCATTGGTGCTGCCTATCAGCGCCTATTTGGGCATTATGCTGGCACACGGCAGGCTGTATGTAGACAGTGAAATGACCGTAATGCGAGCCTGTGGTATCAGTGAATGGTATGTAACGCGGGTAATGCTCTTCTTGTCTGTACTTATCATGATAGTCACAGGCGCAATTACCCTTTATTTCGCGCCACTGGCTGCAGAGAACGAATATCAGCTGCGAGAAAAAGCCAGAAATGAGGCGGGAATATCGGCGCTAATGCCAGGTAGATTCCAGCAAACCGGTAACGAAAAAGCGGTTATTTTTGTTCACGATGTAGACAATAACGATAAGCTACAACGTGTGTTTTTATCGCAAAATCAAACAGACGATAGCGAAGGCGACGTGCGCGTTGTGTATGCGCAAACTGGAGAAGTGGCTAATAACCCTGACGGCACGCGAAACCTTGTATTGAAAGAAGGGGTACAGTACGAAGGAAAGCAATCTGAAAAGGCTTTCCGCAAAGTAGAATTTGACGAATACCAAATTCAGATTGCCGATAAGCCTGCTGACGAAACTCGTCGTAAGGTAAGTGTACTGCCTACTAACGAACTGTGGGAAGACGACAGTATTGAAGCCAGAGCAGAGCTTCAGTGGCGTATTGCCATACCGCTTTCCATTCCATTTTTAGTACTGATTGCTGTGCCGCTAAGCGCAGTCGACCCGCGTCAGGGCCGCTTTGGTAAAATGTTCCCTGCCATCCTGCTTTACTTGGGATACTTCTTGCTGCTACTGGCAAGTAGACGAGTGTTAGAAGACGGCAAAATGCCACCTCAGCTTGGCTTATGGTGGGTGCACACCATCATGCTGATAATTGGTGTCATGTTAATTGTGCGAGACAGAAAAACCGGCACTGAGCTTCGCGCTTGGATATTGGGGAAAAAGTAGATGTTTAAGATCCTCGATTTATATATCGCCCGTACGCTGTTAGGTACTATTACTGTTACGCTTAGCGTACTTATTGGCCTAAGTGCACTCATTAAATTTGTAGAACAGCTACGTAAAATTGGCGAAGGCGACTATGACATGCTGGTCGCTTTTATCTACGTATTGCTAAGCTTGCCTCGCGACCTAGAGCAGTTCTTTCCTATGGCAACATTGCTAGGCGGCCTTATTGGTATGGGCGTACTGGCTAGCAATAGCGAATTGGTAGTGATGCAGGCCGCAGGTATGAGCCGCTGGAACATCATAAACTCAGCCATGAAGTCGACCCTTGTAATGATCTTATTAGTGATGGCCGTTGGCGAGTGGGTAACCCCGTACAGTGAAACCAAAGCAAAACAGATAAGAACTGAAGCCATTTCAGGCGGTAGTTTATTTTCTTCCGATAAGCTGGTGTGGGCAAAGGATGGCGACCGATTTGTAAGCATAGGTCAGGTGTTAAGCCAAGACTCTCTCAAAGATGTGAGCATATTTAGCTTTAACCCTGACTTGTCGCTAGAGAGTATTACTCACGCTAAAAATGGGGCCTTCGACGGCGACGGTTGGTGGCTAAGCGACGTTGAAGTAACCAAGTTTACTGAAACGAATGTTACGGTAGATGAAAATAACCGCATGCGTTGGAATTCAACACTGACACCAGACAAATTAGGCATTGTTGCGGTTAAGCCAGAGGCTTTATCTATTACTGGGCTGCTGGATTACGTGAACTACCTAGAAAATAACGATCAAGACCCTTCTCGTTATCAACTCGCCTTGTGGCGCAAGGTATTCCAACCTATTTCGGTAGGCGTAATGCTGTTGATGGCATTGTCGTTCATCTTTGGCCCGCTGCGTAGCGTTACAATGGGCGCTCGCGTGATCATGGGCGTACTGACAGGCTTCGGTTTCTTTATTCTTAATGAAGTATTTGGCCCAGTGAGTTTAGTCTATCAGCTGCCACCATTCCTTGGCGCCTTACTGCCTAGCTTACTGTTTGCGGCCATTGCAGGGGTAATGTTGAGGCGTTGATCAAGCTATCAGCATTCATCTAATTCAATAGTCAAAACTAATAAAAAAAGAGGCCATACAGCCTCTTTTTTTGTGATTTTTTAGCGCCTTACAAGGCATCTTTACCAGCTCTTGTGGTCGTTCGCTTCTTTAGTCAACTTCAACACTTCGGTTTTTGCCAGTCGGTCTTGCAATGATTGTTTATTTTTAAAATCAAACAAAACAAGTAAGGTGCCTAAACCACCTAACGATGCTATTAGGCGAATGAACAAGCGTGGCCAGGTCATTGGTTCTTCAACCGTGCTATAAATTCGTAAACGCCATGCACGCATGCCTAGGGTTTGCCCGCCCCTGCGCCAGAACCACAAGAAAAACCCAGCTATCCACAAGCCCACCCACGTTTGAATAAGCAGCTTATAACCAAAAGAGGCCTGAATCAGATCGGCAGGTTCAGCATAGCCTTGTAGGTCAAGCGCGCCATTTTTCAGCATTACCACCAGCGTTACGATCATGACCATGGCCGCACACATCCCTACAGCAGTAGCCACGAGTGTATCGTAAATCATTGCCAACAAGCGTCGCACAAACCCCGCTCGCTCAAGTGATGAACTGTCTGATTCTGAGTTGGGCGTGTTTTTATCATCCTTCATTTTTAGAGGGTTTGATGATGGGGACTTCTTCTTGGCTTTTCTGTCGTGTCTCGCCACGGGCTTCTCTTCACTTCATTAACAACAGCGTTTATTTTGACACAAGCACCAGATAGCTTAAACAACATAAGCCTTAGTTAACGGCATTTAATAATGCAATAGGCAAAGAAAAATGATTTCCACCTTTTTGCATCCATTAACCATTGTTAATCGTTATTGCTATTACAAACGGATAATGGACGTAAATACGGTGACAGCAAAAACTCTGGTAACAACACTTCTCGCTAGCTCATTTTCGCTTGGTATGGGCGCTGCAATGGCGTTAGACGACCCCGAAGGTGATATTGAGCATATTCGAGTACGTGGTGACTCATCTGTAAAAGACGGAGAGTTTATCTCGGCTTCGCAGGGATGGGTGTCTGGTGACACCTTGATTGAACGCCCAATGTTGCGCGCCGGTGAAATACTCGAATTCATCCCAGGCATGATGGTGACCCAACACAGCGGTTCGGGAAAAGCCAACCAGTACTTTTTGCGTGGATTTAACCTAGACCATGGCACTGATTTCACGGTGAGTGTAGACGGTATGCCAGTGAACATGCGAAGCCACGGACATGGCCAAGGCTACAGTGACCTTAACTTTATTATCCCCGAATTTATCGACAATCTAAGCTACTTCAAAGGCACCTATTATGCCAACATCGGCGATTTTTCTAGCGCTGGCGGGGCGTTCTTCAATTTAAGAGATTCACTTGAGCAAAACCAGTTGTTCTTAGGCTTAGGAGAATATGGGTTCAAGCGCGCTGTTGCATTAAATCACTTTGAAGCAGGAGAGAGCCCCGTTGTTACAGCGCTGGAATATCAAACCTATGATGGCCCGTGGACTGACGTTGACGAAGATGTAAAAAAGAAAAACGCCCATATTCGTTATATTACGCCTTTGTTAGACGGCCAACTCACCATTACAGGAATGGCCTACGATAATAGCTGGAACGGTGCTGACCAGGTACCTGAGCGCGCTATTGAAAGCGGCTTAATAGACCGTCTTGGCTCTATCGACACCCAAGTTGGCGGTGATTCGTCTCGCTATAGTCTCTCCGCAAACTATACCAGTGATACATGGAATGCCTCACTGTATGCCATAGATACAACGCTAAGCCTTTTTTCAAATTTTACTTACTTTCTTGATAACCCAGAGACAGGCGATCAATTCGAACAGGCCGACGACCGAAAAATTTACGGTGGTGAAATATTCACTACCCTTCCCTTGGCGCTTACGGATGGAAGCAGTATTACCTTAGGCGGCCAGTGGCGTTTCGACGATATTGAAAACGTGGGTTTGTATCGCACCCAAATCTTAACCCGCTTTGGCACTATCCGAGAAGACGAGATTAACAGCAACAGCTATGCACTTTTTGCTCAATCAAACATCGTATTAAGCGACGCACTAAGCCTGTCATTAGGTGGTCGATACGATTACTTAGATGTGGACGTTACCAGCAGTCTTGGGGCCAATTCAGGTAGCGAAAGTGACGGTTTATTTACCCTTAAAGCAGGCTTGAAGTACGGTGTATCAGACCAACTCACCGCATTTGCCAACATTGGGCAGGGATTTCACTCTAACGATGCGCGAGGAGCAACAATTAGCATAGACCCGGTAAGTGGTGACGCTACCGAAGCAGCTCCCTTATTGGTAAAGAGCCTTGGCTATGAAGCGGGCGTTAACTATACCGATAATAAAACCTATAACCTGTCTGCTGCCCTGTGGCGCTTAGAGCTTGATAGCGAGCTGGTATATGTTGGTGATGCAGGCTTTACTGAAGCCAGTCGCCCCTCCGAGAGACACGGCATTGAAGTGAGTGCCTACTACTGGATAAGCCATCACCTAACAACAGACATTGAAGCTGCGTGGACCAAGGCACGATTTAGCGACAGCGTTGAAGGCGAAGGCCGTCACATTGATGGCACCGTGCCAGGTGTGGTGAGTGCAGGGCTAACCTACTATCAAAGAAGTAACCAACTAGGGTTCAGCTATACCCTACGAGGCCGCTACTTAAGCTCTCGCACCGTAGAAAGTTTCGATGAAATTTCACCGCCATCAACATTTTTGATTAATGCTCAAATTGCCTATCGCCAGCCAACTTGGGACGTAACACTAGAAGTACTCAATGCCCTAGACAGTGACGATCACGATATTGATTATTTTTACGCATCTAGGCTGCCCGGAGAGCCAGAGGAAGGGATTGAGGATTTGCATTATCACCCGGTAGAGCCAAGAAATGTTCGCCTTACCTTTTCAATAAAGTATTAATACATAAACGCTTTACTGTTTGGGGGTCTGTCTATTGATTAGGTAACCATTCAGGCAGTTGTATATAAAACATGCTACTTTAAGAAGTAGCCGCCAAATAGTTAGAGCAATAAACAAATGGCCGCGCTACAACGATAAAAATAGGAGCAACAATGGAACACGAAACTCTGTTTCCTCTGCTGTGTAAAACCGCAGACGGCGACAAAAAAGCGTTCGCAGAGCTTTATAAGATAACAAGTCCACAGCTCTACGCTGTTGCTTTAAGGCTTTTGAAACGCCCTGAACTCGCTGACGAAGCCACACAAGACGCCTATATAAAAATTTGGCATAACGCCGGTAATTATCAACGAGGCAAAGGTACGGTACTTACCTGGATGGTCAGTATAGCTCGCTATCGTGCGCTCGATTTAATCCGCTATCACAACGTAAGAAATGAAGTCGAATTAAATGATGACGCACCGTCAGGTATGGAAACCACACAATCAATAAAGTTAGAGGCAGAGCAAGCAAAATTGGCCTCTTGTTTAGATGAACTTGATGGACCGCAGCGTCAGGCTATCCATTTAGCCTATGTGAATGGCATGTCGCATCAAGAGGTGGTAACTCACTTGGCGTCACCACTTGGAACCATTAAAAGCTGGATAAGACGAGGCTTGCAAAGCTTGCAGAGGTGCCTATCACTATGAATTATTTAAAAGAAGAGCGACTAAACGCCCTCGCCGCTGAATATGTAGTTGGAACGCTACGCGGCAAAGCGCGTACGCGCTATCAAAAGTTAATGATGCAGTATCAGGCTGTTAGCGATGCAACCGCACAATGGGAGCAATACCTTACTGGATTTGCTGAAACCTTGCCTCCGGTGACACCACCTGACAGCGTGTGGGAGAGCATACAAGTGAAGCTTGGCCACAAAGCGGCCAATAATACAGAGTTTGTCGATCAAACGACTTACGCTAAACCAAGTAGCGACAATGTAGTTGATCTTGAAAAAGAAAAGCAGAAACGCTGGAAGAACTTATCGTTCATATCCACAGCTGCTGCATTGGTGTTAGCCGTATTGCTTTTCATGATGCAACCTGTGCCTACCCCAGAGGTTTCCCATATTGCCGTGGTCAATAATGCTGATAACACGCCATTGTGGGTAATAGAAGTATCTGACACAACCATGAATGTTAAGGTCACCGATGCATTTGTGGCGTTAGCAGACAAAGACTATGAGCTTTGGATGGTGCCGGCAAACGGCGAAGCACCAATTTCTCTCGGCTTGATGCCTGAAGTTAATGGCGACACGCGCGCGACACCAGATATCTTGCTAGATCAAAGTATCGCGGCGTTAGCAGTGAGCTTAGAAGCACCAGGCGGCTCGGTAACAGGCGCACCAACGGAAGTGCTCTATATAGCGCCGATTGTTTCCGTGTAATTTTACGCACAAAGCAGCACACCAAAAGGCCACGAAACGTGGCCTTTTACTTTTTATAAAAACTTTATTTTAATTTTTTAAATATTTTTGCATCTAAGGTGAAACCTCAGTCGTTTGGTCTCTTGAACTCATAAAAAAGCAGAGAGACTCGACATGATCCAATTCAAACGCAAAACTTTGTCACTGGCTGTCGCCGTGACATGTGCAGCCGTAACTGCTGGCGCAATAGCGTCAAGTCACCGAGAAGCACCTAATATCACTCGCCACCCAGCGTTAGATAGCACCGACTTTTATGCTTTCAATAGCTATGAACAAGGCCGTGAAGATTATGTGACTTTCATAGCAAACTATATTCCACTGCAAGATGCTTATGGTGGCCCTAACTACTTTGCAATGGACCCGAATGCGCACTATGCCATTCATATTGATAGTGATGGCGACGCGGTTGAAGACTTAAGCTTTGTTTTTAAGTTTAACAATATGCTTGCTGCCGATAACGAAGGTATCGCCTTGCCTATAGGCCCTGAAGGCGAACAGAAAATGGTGAAAGTACCGCTTAAAAATGTAGGCGGAATCAGCGCAGACGATTCAAGCGCAGCAAACTTCTCAGAAATGTACAGCCTTACTATGGTAAGTGGCGACATGCAGACAGGCACGCGCACTACTCTTACTCCCGCCATGGGCGATATGTTTAAAAAGCCGCTTGATTACATTGGTAATAAAACCTTTACCAGTGAAGCGGAATACGCACGTTATGCTGAAAGCTTCATTTATTCGTTCAGTATCCCTGGATGCGATGACATGGCCAAAGTGTTTGTTGGTCAGCGTAAAGACCCCTTCGTTGTTAACTTAGGCAAAACATTCGACTTGGTAAATTATGTACCTGTTGAGGGCGACAGCGCACCGGGCGCAGGCGATGGTGAAGGTTTTCCTGGCGGTATAACGCAAAGTGCCATGAATGATGACTTAGCCGATAAAAACGTGACAGCGTTATCTATTGAAGTACCTAAGGCGTGTGTTACCGGTGAAGGTAATGGCGTAATTGGTAGCTGGACCACGGCAAGCTTGCCGCAAGCGCGTATCCTAAACCCAGATGCCACCTTTGCGAAACCTGAGACTAATGGTGGTGCGATGACTCAAGTGTCTCGTTTAGGTAACCCGCTAGTAAATGAGCTTGTTATCGGTATTGGCGATAAAGACAAATTCTCTACTTCTCATCCAAGTGCAGACGGTCAATTCGCTGATTATGTAACCCACCCTTCTTTACCAGAACTACTGAACATTCTGTTTAAAGATGCAGTGAATACTACGCTGGGTACGGATATTGAGACGCTTGCGCCGACGAATTTCCCGCGTATGGACTTAGTGACAGCGTTCCTTACAGGTTTCCCAGGCGTTAACCAGCAAGCAACGGTTACAGCATCAGAAATGCTGCGCCTTAACACAGGGATCCCAGCAACGCCAGCCGAATCACAGTCAGCATTTGGTGTTGCAGGCGATGACTTAGCAGGATTCCCGAACGGTCGCCGCCCAGGTGATGACGTGGTTGATATTGCCCTTCGCGTTGTTATGGGCCGCTTGTGCTATCCCATCCCGGTAGCAGGTGAGGATACAGATCTTGGCCTTTGTACTCCAGAGGACGCCAGCGTGGGTAATGTACCTTTCACTGATGGTGCACCTGTAGATGCAAGCATGATTGATTCATCGTTTCCTTACCTAAAAACACCACTTGCTGGCTCTGAATAAGGAGATCCATCATGTCTATGAAGATTAGGTTATTTAACAAGAATCCAAATGCCCCCGCGTCTATGAAGTCGGCTCAAGCCCCTTTGCAGAAACATAAGTTGTGGGTCATTTCTGGATTGGTGCTAGCGCTAACTGGTTGTTTCGATAGTGATGACGATAACGATTATCAAGCGCCAGAAGAAAATGCAGCGCCTGTAGCCGTTGATGAAATGCTAACGACGCAAGCAGATATTGCGTTTGATGGCACGTTGACAGCAACCGATGCCGATGGTGATGCACTTACCTTCGGGCTTGGTGAAAACGGTACGTTAGGTAATGCAGAAGTTAATGCTGATGGCAGCTTTACCTACACACCTAACGCTCAGGTAACAGGTAGCGATAGCTTCACATTCACCGTTTCTGACGGCGTAAATCCAGAAATTACGGCTACTGTTAGCGTTACGATTGAGGCTCAGCAGGTATCGTTCTCTAGCTATACCCGTGATGCCTTTAATCAAGCACCGACCGATGAACCTCTGCCAATTAACGGGCGCGAGTTCACCCAAGATGCTGACGACACCACGTTCGATGATTTATTGATTGGTCAATAACGAACGTTCAGTACCCAGTGTCAACCGTAAAGCCAAGGACGGCTTTTATAAAGGAAGTTCTGATGAAGTTGATGAGAAGCTGTACTCTCATACTCCCTATAATGAGCGTATTGTCAGCGCTAACAGTCTGTTCGGTATCTGCTCAGTCTGAAAAACTCAATTATGATACCGTCATCGCAACGTGGCAGCCTAGGCAGCTATCCATAGCAAGTATCGACGAAGCGGAAAAAATTTTAACTTCAAGTAGATACCTTCAAGCAAAAGGTGATGAGAGAGAGCGTATTGTTAGGTTCACGAACATAATGCGACAAAAATTCGATTCGTTGAACGCAGGTCAAAAAGAGCGTTTAGTTGTTTTAGAAACTCGACTACTTCAAGGCATTCATAAGTTCGAACAAGCCAAGCAACATCTCAATCAAATAGCCCGCTTTCGCTCTCCAGCTGCACAGTTATTGTTGGCAGACATAAACGTTCAGCAAGGTAACGCTAAAAAGGCGAAAGAAAACTGTGAAAAGCTGGTAGGGCAAACAAGTTTTTTAATCGCTTTCACGTGTATGGTTAACGCTGATTTTTCACAAAATAAAGATGTAAAATTTTTGAAAAAGCTTAGTGCTTTTGAGGCCTACACGAGTACAGTGAGGCCTGCGGAGCGCCAGTGGTTTTATGAAGTACTTGCAGACATGTCGCTTCAACTTGGTAACGCTGAAGCCGCCCTTGAGCATTTGTCACAAACAGAATTCGAAAAGCTACCTATAAGCGCAATGTTAGTTTGGGCCGACGCACATTTTGCGTTGAATAACTATAAGGCAGTGAGTTCTGGGTTTAGCAACTCCGTACCCGATATATTGACAGCCGACGATGGCTTGCTACTTAAATGGGCGATTGCCGAACGAGCGCAAGGTATCGTGCGCTCTGAAGTGCAAACTCAACTTGCTAAGAACATGGAAATTCGAGTGTGGCGAGAAGACAGTTCTCACGCCGCACAGGTCGCCACTTACTTTTTAGAGATTGAACCCAATTACCCACTGGCGCTTAAATTTGCCGAAATTAACTGGCAATACGCACAGTCATTGGATGACAAAAACCTCCTAGAGCGCGCTCGCCGTGCTAATGAAGTATCGACCAATGCTTAAAGTTCTCCCGCCCTTCAGTAAACGAGTCATGATTAGATTTATCACACTTTTCATCTTTGCCGCCTTCAGCGTTTTCACGCATTCCCACGAACTGAGTAACGGCTACTTAATGCTTAAAAACGATTCAAATAACACTTTGTCTGGCGAGCTTTTGCTAAAGCCTGAAGATATAGGACAAGCAGCAGGGCTAGATAGCAATAATGACGGTAATTTGACCTGGGGTGAAGTCAACAGAAACCACACTATGGCGAACGACTATATCCAAAACCACCTAGTGATTCGAGATAGCGAAACGCGATGTACGGTTAGTATTGCTCCCCCTTCTATACGAGATATATCTGCAGAGTCATTATTGGTATACCCGCTGTCGGTAAATTGCGTATATGTAAACGAAGTATCGATACAATACACTGGCATAGTTAGCGATTTTCCCACCCACAAGCTACTCACAACGGTAACGTTAAACGATCACACAAGTGTTTATGTACTAAGCGATGAACGCTCTTTTATCACTGCTTCTGCTACAGGAAACAGCTGGATTTCGCAGTTTAGGGAGATGGTTTATCAGGGAGTTTGGCACATTTTCATTGGACTAGACCATATACTGTTTTTGGTTGCTACGTTGCTCACCGTTAATCTTTACAGGGAAAATAAGAGCTGGGTGAAAGAGCAAAGCAAAAGGCACATTATAAAAAGTACGGTGATATTAGTAAGCACGTTTACGTTAGCACATTCGATTACATTAACTGCCACAGCACTGGATTTTATTACGCTAGATAGCCGTATTGTTGAGCTAGGCATTGCTATATCAGTGACTATAACTGCGCTTAACAATGTGTACCCTATCATCATGCGTTTAGGATTTATTACCTTTGGGTTCGGCCTACTCCATGGAATGGGATTTGCGAGCGTGTTTGGCGACCTTAACGCCCAGTCGGGCAGCTTGGTAATGAATGTATTCGCTTTTAATATAGGGGTAGAGCTGGGTCAACTTGCCATAGTTACGCTGCTATTGCCCTTACTTATCTTACTTAGAAACGTAAGGTTATATTCAAAAGCCATAATGCCAATTGCGTCGTCAGTAATCGCGATAGTAGCGATTAATTGGACGCTTCAGCGTTGGTAAAAGTGTGCGTTCTGTTGATTAATAAGAAATAGATAAAGCAAAATACGCTTTTGAACAATCTTTCGGCACTTAATCACAAAAAGCTTAAAAAGTTGTTGTATAGGCGCGCCGCATCGCTATAATGCCATGCATCAACACCACGTTGATAACCATACACAATGCCAGTGTGATGGAATTGGTAGACATGACGGATTCAAAATCCGTTGCTAGCGATAGCGTGGCGGTTCAAGTCCGCCCACTGGTACCATCTCTTCTTTTTGAAGTAGATACTAAAACCGACCTTTGAGTCGGTTTTTATTTTTTGATTTCACTAGTTTCAGTGAATGATAATTTATCAAACTCATCTCATAACTGAACCCAAGTTTTAAGTCCCTTTAGCTTTTTCGTTTGCATGCTCCTTTTGGCTCAGATATCTACCTTCTAGGACAAATGCTAATTTTAAGAGCAGTATTATTAGCGCATTGAATAAATGTAGTTGGAGTATTAGTGTACACCACTTCTACAAAGTCACACATGCATAACTTCATGTCTAAAAAAGCCAAGTTGGGAGTAAAGCCGTTTTTTTATCATTAAAGGCTGAACTTAAAAAGAGTAACATTCTGAGGTTGCTCTAAGCTGTCCAGATATCTTACGGGTAGCTTCATTACTAGCCTTTTTCACGGCTTGTACATATATACTTTTTGCATTAACTGGGGTTTCCTTGCTGTTGCCCACCAAGCTAATAACAGTGCTTACCGAACCATCTAAACTAAAAATAGGTGCACTTACAACATTAATGTCTGGCAAGAAATCTTCTTTAAAACAACACAAGTTGCTTTTTTTTATTTCTTCTAGCAATTCGTAGAACATCGCTTTTTTTATAGGCTTACCCATGTAGCGTGGCATAGGTGCAGGGGAATCGTAGTAGTGTTCAACTAGCGTCTTGCATCGCAGTTTAGGTAGGTGGGATAAGAAAATACGCCCAGCGGCAGAGGTAAACGGCGACAGCTCTGAGCCCAAACGGATATTCACCGCCAAAAAGTGACTGGAGTCTAACCACTTTATCACTAGCGGTACATCACCATTCCAAATGGTTACAGTAATGGTTTTATCTAATTCTTGGTGAAGCTTATCTGCATATTCAAAGGCCACCTGAACGGGGTTTGAATGTTTTAGTGCCGACATACCTAAGCGAATACTGCTGTTTGAAAGCATGTATTTGGCATTGTCTAATTGCGACACATAACCAAGTTTGGTCAAGCTAACCAAGTATTTGTGAAGTCGACTGGGGCTCATTTCTGCCAGCTCAGATAACTTAGTTAGCGAGATAGGGCCGCTGTGCTCAGAGATTAACTCTAAAACCTCAAGCCCTAGTTCTAGAGAGCCAATACCCTTTCGGGTTGCAATTGCTTTGTCGTCATCCATTGTGTTGCTGCCTCTTCATCCAAGTGGGCGTCATGCTACCCCAGCTTCTCACCGCATTAAACGTAATTAAACCGCAAGATTGGTTTCAATATATGCGCGATTTTCCTCAAGGGCTTGCGAGTCACCGTAAAATTGCACTTTCCCTTTCACAATAAGAATGTGCTGATCGCACAGCGTCTGCAATACCTTAATGTTTTTATCCACAATAATGGTCGACACACCGGTTTCTTTAATTTTGCGAATAACATCCCAAATTTCTCTGCGAATAAGTGGTGCTAAGCCTTCTGTGGCTTCATCGAGTATCAGTAAATCTGGGTTGGTCAAAAGCGCCCTACCTATAGCTAGCATTTGCTGCTCACCGCCAGAGAGTTGAGTGCCTTTATTGGTTAAGCGCTCTTTTAAACGAGGGAACACCTCAAGCACCTTCGCATAAGTCCAATGCGCTTCACCTCGCGAGTTTTTTCGCGCGGCCATTTGTAAGTGCTCTTTCACAGTTAAGTTGTGAAACATGCCCCGTCCTTCTGGCACATAGGCAATATCGTTGCGCATGCGTTTCCACGTGGGAAGAGCACCAATTTCTTTGCCCTTGTACAAAACAGCGCCACTACGCGGCTTTACGATACCCAAAATAGATTTCAATGTTGTGGACTTACCCATGCCGTTGCGACCCATAATACTTACGGTCTGCCCTTTTTTAATGGCAAAAGATATTCCGTGCAGAATATGGCTTTCTCCGTATAAGGTATGAATGCCTTTTACCTCTAGAATGTTGTCTGTCACGTTAAAATACCTCGTCATCGTTGCCTAGATAGGCTTCTTGAACTAAAGGGTTTGCTCGAATGTTATCTACCACATCGGTGATCAAATGCTGCCCGTCCACCATCACGGTCATTAGGTCAGATAGCTCAAAAACGGCATCCATATCGTGCTCTACCAGCACAATGCAGTAGCGCTTTTTCAGCGACTTAAGCAGGTCAATAATGATAAGCGACTCTTCATGGCCCATACCCGCCATTGGTTCATCAAGTAAAAGTACTTGGGGGGCGGTCGCCAATACCATGGCAATTTCTAGCTGACGCTGCTCACCATAACTAATGGCGCTGGCTTTGATATTGGCTTGCTTCAATAGCCCTACCTGTTCAAGGGCATCTTGGGCAATCGCAGTTACATGCTTACTTGAATGCTTCGACTTAAACATATTAAAGCTGCTACCCACTCGTTGCTGGGCGGCAATGCAACAGTTTTCCAAGCATGTGGCATCTTTGAAAATATTGGTTTTCTGAAAACTTCGCCCTATTCCTTTGCGGCAGAACTGATAACTTTTCAGGCCCGTAATATTTTCACCTCGATACAAAATCACACCCTTAGTTGCCGGATACGTACCGCACAATATATTCAGCAGGGTGCTTTTTCCCGCGCCATTAGGACCCACAATACTATGCAGCGATTTGTCGTAAAACTTAATATTAAATTCGTTGAGCGCTTTTAATCCGCCCCAGTGCTTTGAAAGGTTTTCAGCTTGTAAGATACATTCACTCATTTGCGTTTCCCTCCGACTAACTGCTCAATTAGCCCGGCAATACCACTTTTTAGTAGCAGTACCATTAAGATGATGAGCGAGCCCATCCAAAACATCCAATACTGGGTCATGTGTTCAATGCCGTAGTGCAAGCTCTCATAAACGAATACACCTAGAATTGCCCCAAAAATAGTGCCTAGACCACCTAAAATAGCCATTACTAATGCAGAAGCAGAGACTTCCCAACCCATCATGGTTGGATTAACAAAACCGTATTGAAGCGAGAACAAGTAGCCTGCGTAAGCGGCAAGTGATGAAGACAATACATACGACACTAAACGGAAGTGAAAGATGTTGTAGCCAAGTGCAGTGGCACGCTCAGGGTTTTCTTTTATTGCGTCAATCACACGCCCAAACCGAGAATGCAAACTAACTTTACAAAACACGTAGCAGTTAAATAGCGATAGCAAGCACAGGTAATAGAAGTGGTTCTCGTTATCTAAATCTAAGAAATTTAAACCAAAAATGCTGGTTTCGGGTTTTAGATAAATAAATAACCCGTCTAAGCCGCCGTATTCCGTTGAGTCGGCAAAGAAATAGAATGTCATTTGCGCCAATGCCAGCGTTATCATGATCATATAAATACCGCTAGTTCTTAGCACAATTAAGCCAACAATAAGTGCAATAGCACCACTAGCGGCCATGACATAAAAGGTATACAACCAAAAGTTAACCACTTCGTATTCGGGGAGCATAATGGCAAATAAGTATCCGCCTAATCCGTAGAACATGGCGTGACCAAGGGTGATAAGGCCAGTTCTTCCTACCAAGTAGTCCAAAGACATAACAAAAATAGACAAAATCAGCATGGTGGAGATTTTGTTTACGTAAAACGTGTTCTCATTGAAAAATAAGGGAATACCCAAGGCAATAAAGAAAAACGCAAAAATAAATACTTTTTCAGCTTTGCTAGAAAATACAGACATCGTACAACCTTAACTTTTGAAAAGCCCTTGTGGTTTAAAAATAAGGATAAGTGCCATTAGCAAGTAAATTGTCATACTCGACATGCCGGGCAACAGCACAGATGCGAACGTATCAACAATGCCTACTAGCAAGGCCGCCACAAAAGCCCCTTTTATTGAGCCCATTCCCCCAATCACCACCACAACAAAGCATGAAATGAGTACGCGTTCGCCCATACCAGGTACTAAACTCACCACAGGCGCAGAAACAATACCGGCCAAGGCAGATAAGGTAACGCCAACGGCGAAAACGACGGTAAATAATGTGCCGATATTCACGCCCAAGTTCTCAACCATTTCTCGGTTAGACTCACCGGCGCGGATCATCATGCCAAGCTTAGTATTGTTGATGACGTAATACATGCCTATGGCAATACCCACACACAATACCGACAGGAACAAGCGATAAACCGGATATTCAACGATATCGGTAATTTGAATAGACGATGACAGCAGCTCAGGTACATCAACCCCCAGAGGGTCGTTACCCCAAATGAAGCTTTGTGCCGCGTTAAAAATAAAGATTAAACCAACCGTTAGCAGTACCTGATCAAGGTGGTCGCGCTTGTATAAATGCACTATTAGAAAGCGCTCAATAATTACGCCTATGACCATAGCAATACTGCAAGCAATGACCACAGCTAACCAAAAGCTGTCTGTCATGGCGGCAAAGTAATACACCAAATAAGCGCCAATCATATACATAGAGCCATGAGCAAGGTTCAAGATACCCATAACGCCAAAAACTAATGTGAGACCTGATGCAACCAAAAACAGTAACAGCCCATACTGAATACCGTTTAGTAATTGCACGAGGAAAAGCGACATTTCCATTTTTATACCTCTATGGGGAAGCCCGTGGGCTTCCCTACTTGCAATAACTTATAAACGACAACCACGTGCTGGGTCATTCAGGTTCGCTGCAGCGGTTTTCACCACCACGTTTTCTCCGTTCTCAACCTTTCTTAAATAGATGTTTTGAATTGGATTGTGCGCCTTAGAGAAATGGAAGCTGCCGCGCGGGCTATCAATTTCAATACCTTCCATTGCCTTTATCAGAGCTTTTTTGTCAGCGGTATTACCCTTGGTTGCTTCCACGGCTTGAATAATCAATTGACCGGCGTCATACCCTTGAACGGCGTATAAGTCAGCAGGCTTGTTGTACAATGACAAATACTCGGCTCTGAACGCTTTGTTCTTAGGGTTATCCAAGGTGTCGGCATAGTGTAGTGTGGTGAATAGGCCGTCAGCGGCTTCACCTTGCGCTTCAATGGTGCCTTCGGTTAGGAAACCAGAACCAATAAGTGGAATTTTGCCTTTAAGCCCCATGGCATCGTAGTCTTTAACAAACTTAACCGAGCCACCACCGGCAAAGAACACAAATACAGCATCAGGCTTTATTGAGGCAATTTCAGTTAGGTAAGACTGAAACTCTGTTTTTGGAAACGGTACGAAAATTTCCTTAACCACTTCGCCACCAGCTGCTTCAAATGATTCTGAAAACGCGGCAAGCGACTCTTTACCAAACCCGTAGTTCCAGCTTAGTGTCACCACCTTTTTATAGCCCATTTCAATGGCTTGGTTACCCATTGGATAAGCAGTTTGCCAAGACGAAAACGACGTGCGGAACACATTCGGCTGACAGAATGCTCCTGTTGCAGCGTTAGCACCTGCATTGGGAATGATCATGATAGAGTCTTTGTTTCTAACCGATTTGATCATGCCCATTGCTACCCCTGAGTGAACTGGGCCAATAATGAAATCGGCATCGTCTTTATCGGTCATTGCAGAGGTTAACTCTGGAGCGCGTGCTGGCTTTGCTTCAGTGTCGCTAATGATGAATTCAACAGGGCGACCGGCAATAGTATTGCCCTTTTCTTTTAGGGCTTGTTTCAGGCCGTTAGTAGCAGCCTCACCCAACCCAGCATAAACACCACTGTATGGCAGCATTACGCCAATTTTTATGGGCGATTCGTCGGCATGTGCAGACATACCTGACAACACACTTGTCGCCATCACACTACTGGCCAAGACGACTTTTCTGAGCGTTTTATTTTTAAATATCATGGTAAGTTACTCGTATTGTGGTAGGTGAATGTTAAAAAGCGTATTTCGCCATTGCTTGAACGCGGCTCATATCGCCGTCGAAACCGTCAACAGTTTCACGCTTTGCGTAGGTATATTCCAAGCCAACCGATAGCGGCTTAGTAATGTTGTAGATGTAGTTAATGCGCGTGCTGTAAACGTCATGTGTGCGCGAGCCCACCATGCCTTCGACGGTGTCTACATCTAATGAAGAGAAGATAAGATTGGTACGAGCGCTTTCGCTCCACAAGTGGCGATAAGCTACAGTAACCGCGGTTGCATCAATGGCATCAAAGTTACCTTCATCGTCTAGGAAGGCACCATTGGCAGCATTTACGCCAACATAACGACCTAAGCCCGAACCACTAGCTACTTGAATGCGAATATCATCGCCATTGCTCAAGTTAATGCGCGATGAAAGCGATAGTGCAATACCCGTGTCTGAGTAATCTTCGCCTTGTGTTTCATAAGCAAGCTGACGCAAGATACCGCCCACTTTCACATGACCCCAGCTGGCTTTCATCGTATAAGTACCAATGAGATCAGGTACAGAATTGTCATCTGTCGAAATTTGCGCGGTAGTGGTAGTGCCAACGGTTGTCTCAGGGTTTTCCAGCGCCACTTCAAAACCGTTATTTGAATAACGAATTTGTGGTTGACGAGTAAAAGCCACACCGTCTGTTGTACCAATAAAATCTACTGATTCAACCAAAGCGCCTAGGTCCATGATAGTTGACCAAGTTTGACCAATTAGCCAGTTGTTGTATTTCAAGTAAGCATGTCGCATACGTGGCGTATAGGAGTTGCTCACTCGCTCATCACCACCAGATGTCAATAGAAAGTCAAATTCAAACACACCGGTAATGACGTCTTCACCGTCTACTGGCGTATTGGTAGTAAATCTGAAACGAGACTGTTTCGCGTGCGCATCAAATCGGCCACCTAGCCCATCGTCTGTGGCGCCCGTTTGTACCAAAGACGGTACGTAAATATCACGTCCAGGGCCAACACCTTCACCGTTTGAGTAGTCGCTATACATTGCGTCAACTTTGATATAACCAGAGAATTTCACCTCGGTGTCAGCTAGGTTCGCTGCCTCTGCGCCAGTAGCAAGCGCTAAACCAACCGATAGTGACGAGGCAAGTAGGGGCTTGATGAGTGTTTTTTGTTTTAAAGTATTCATTCAGTTCTCCGTTGTAAATGTGCCAAGCATGTGTGTGATAAACAGAAACAACTGACGTTAAGGCACTTCATCTTTGTGAATTTTGTGCTATGCAATTGTTTCTAAACAGGGAACTTACTGTGAAGATAAATCACAAACCAATACCAAATGAGTGGCTCGCAATACTTAACGGGTATGGCTTTGCGGTATATAGGTTGAACAACAATGCATTGAAAAACATATAAACCATTGTTATTAATTGATAATTACAAGCAGATTTGGAAGAGCATTGATAGCTCTTATAGACAAAAATTACACGCCACAACTTGTTCATTATTTATAAATTAATTCACCAATAATTAAAAATGAGCAAACATAAAGGAAAAAAAATAAATAAAAAACCCGCCATTAGGCGGGTCCAAATTGCTTGGGAGCGGTGTTACTTTTGTTGCTGGTGTTACTTTTTAAGATAGCGCTGAACAACAATGATAGTGCCGCCAATGACTAGCCCCCAAAACGCGGAGGAAAGCCCTAATAACGACAAATCCGATGCGGTAATAAGAAAGGTACACAACGCCGCTTCTCGATCTGCAGGTTGGTTTAATGCTGTAGAAAGTGACCCTTCCAGCGCCCCCAAAAGTGCAATACCGGCCACCATTGCGATAAACGCAGCAGGAAACGCTTGAATCACACTCACTAGCGCGGCACTAAATAGCCCAAACATAATGTACCACAGCATGGCGACAGCAGGGCCAAAATAGCGTTTTTTAGGGTCGGGGTTGGCATCTGGGCCGGTGCAAATGGCAGCGGTTATTGCAGATAAATTCACCCCATGACATGCCGTTGGCGCAAACAAGATACTCATAAGCCCACTACCTGCAACAATCTGATTTGACGGTGGTGAATACTTGTCTTGCTTTAGTATGGCGATACCAGTAATAAATTGGCCGCTCACAGCAACTAGCATAAGCGGTATTGAAATACTAAATAATGCAGTGAGTGAGAAGCTAGGCATGTACCAATTGGGTGTTGATATTTGCCAGTCAACTTGTTGAAATGACAAATCATAGTTTAAGGCCAGTACCCCTACCCCAATAGCAACGGTAAGCATGATGGCGTAACGCGGCAGCAAGTGACGCAATAAAATATAGCCTGCGAACATCACTAGCCCCAGTAAAGGCGCTTGTGTCATTTTAGAGAAGAGATCCAGAGAGAAGTTAACCAGTATTCCTGCCAACAATGCCGCAGCTAAGGCCAAAGGCAATCGGTTCACTAGTCGCTCAAATGCACCTGTTACTCCCAATAACAACAAAATGCCACCAGACATAATGTACGCGCCTATCACATCGCTCCACGGCATACCCGGCACTAAGGTGACGAGCAAGGCAGAACCCGGTGCATTCCATGCAAAAAGCAAGGGCATGCGATAGCGCAAGCTAAACCAACCACATAGTAAACCGCTAGCAATAGACATCCCCCAAATCCAAGAAGTCAGTACCTCACTGCTCAAATTCGCCGATTCGGCAACTTGAAACAAGATAACCAGTGGACCTGCATAGCCCATTGTCGAAGCAAGGATCCCCGCTACTGCGGCAGACAACGACCAGTCTTTTAACGGTGGAAAAGAAATGAAAGTAGGCTGATTTTGCATAAGTCACTCCATTGGTTGCCGTGCTACCCGCAAGAATTTGCCTGCGAATAGCACAGCTTGGGAACGCGGTTTACTTAAACTACATATTTCCGTTTGAGATGCGTGTAGTAGGTATAACAGAACGAGTAAACAGTGATGTTACACGCTCTGTAAATTAAGCGTTTTCAACAACGTTAGGTTGTACATCGCTTATATGTTTTGCGCTACTGGCGCGATGTTGGTGAAAATAAAATATCCCCATGGCAAGCGCACAAATAATGCCTGGAATAGCAAACACCATGAAATTAAGGTGTAGTTCAAGCTGTTCTGACAATAAATAGCCACCCAGTAAGGGTCCTACGATAGCGCCGTTTCTGCCAATCCCCGATGCCCAACCAAGGCCGGTAGAACGAATGTGTAGAGGATAGTACTGCGCTGCACAGGCATATAAGAGTATTTGACTACCTATTGTTGCAGCACCCGCCACAGCAATAGCCAAATAGCGCACAAAGCCTGGTATATCTAAGCCCATAAGGGTGATTGATACCGCAGCAGCAATAAAGAAGAAGGTGAGTACTTTAGGCAAATTAGAACGATCGCCAAGCCACCCGCCATAAATAGCACCAGCAATAGCACCAACGTTAAGCACTAGTAAGAATTGTAAACTAGACCCCAACGAGAACCCTGCATTATTCATCAGTTTAGGTAACCAAGACGTTAATGCGTATACCATCAGTAAGCAGCAAAAGAACGCACACCACAACAAAATAGAAGGCAACGCATTTTGACCGTTAAAGAGTTGCTTAACGCCAAAATGGCTTGGTGCTACTACACTATCGTCTTCCTCGCCCTTAAGAGGCACATCTGTATTTGAAGGTGCAATTCGCGAGATTATTTTCTTGGCGGTGTCTCTTTTTCCCTGACGAATGAGAAACGCCAGTGATTCAGGTAAAAAGGCAAGAATTAAAGGAAGTAACACGAGGGGTAAAATAGCCACATAGAAAACCGATTGCCACCCCCACTGTGGAATCATTTGCATGCCTAACCAAGCCGCCATCATACCACCGACAGAATAGCCACTAAACATAATGGCCACCAGAGTTCCGCGCATTTTTTTAGGCGAATACTCGTTCATAAGCGCAACTACATTAGGCATAACTCCACCAATGCCTAGCCCGGCAATAAAGCGGCATATACCAAACTCGGTAACATTGGACGCAAAACCATTGATGAAGGTAAAACCACTAAACAGTGCAATACAGATAGCAATAGACAAGCGACGCCCGATGCGATCTGCCAATTGTCCAAAAACAATTGCCCCAATCATCATTCCAAATAACGCATAGCTACCCAACGCGCCTGCCTGTACAGGTGTTAATGACCACTGTTCCATTAATACAGGTAGCACTACGCCGTACACAACTAAGTCGTAGCCGTCGAATATAATAATCAGTGCGCACAGCAGTAACGTGCGCAAATGAAAGCGGTTAAATTTTGCATTGTTTATTAATGCGGTTAATGCATTACTCATAACTCTTTTCTCATAAAGAAAGCCGCTTAAAAGCGGCTTTTTATTCTTGTTTTTTACCCACAATCTCCACCAGCAACAGGCAAAATAGTTCCTGTAATATAGCTGGCTTCATCTGAAGCTAAATACAAAATGGCAGATGCTTGTTCATCTAGGGTGCCGTAACGAGACATAAAACTGGTATCAATGGTCTGATCGACAATTTGCTGATACCAAATTTTTTCCTGCTCACTTTGTGTAGACTCGTTGCGCGGAATAATGCGCTGAGGCGCGTCGGTTCCACCTGGTGCCGTGGCATTCACACGAATATTGTGCTGCGCGTACTCAAAGGCAAGTGACACTGTCAGTGCATTCACGCCCCCTTTTGCCGCGGCATAAGGCGCGCGGTTTACACCACGAGTAGCAACCGAAGACACGTTCACTATGGCGCCTTTTCCGTTGTCTAACATGGCCGGTAATACTGCGCGACAACACCACAACGTGGGGAACAACGAGCGACGAACTTCTTTTTCAATTTCGTCAGCATGATAATGCTCGTAGGGTTTGGCCCAAATGGTCCCCCCCACATTATTGATAAGCTTATCGATTCGCCCAAAATGCGCCGATGCCGTATTCATAGCATTAAGCGCACCTTCATAGGTTTCTAAATCAGCCTCTACAGCAATAACATCCGCACCGTTTTCATTGAGTGACTGGGCAATCTGTTGAACATGCGCTGAGCGGTCAACCAATACCAACTTAGCTCCCTCAATAGAGGCTCGTTGTGCAACGCGAAGGCCAATGCCTTGCGCTGCGCCAGTAACTACGATGACCTGCTCATCGAAGCGCAAACTCATGCGGCTTCCTCTTTAGGCTGGCTGGGGTTAAATTTTTCGTAGTGGAACGAATATGGATTTGTGCCCGCATCTTTAAAGTATTGACGCACGGCATCAACCATCGGCGGAGGTCCACATAAATATGCATCGGCATCAGCAAGTGCAAATGGAACACTTTCCATATGATCAGTAACAAAACCCAACTTCTCATGTGCGCTATCTGGGTTAACGACGACAGTGGCGTAGCTAAAGTTGTCTAATGCCTCGGCATATTCTTGTAAGGCTTCAAGCTTCACCAAGTCATCCACATTAGTCACACCGTAGAGTAAATACACAGGTTGACTGGTCGGGTTCTGCGCAAGCGACGCCAGCATAGAAAGAATAGGTGCAAGCCCTGTTCCGCCTGCTAGCATAAGTACTGGGCGCTCTACTGCGCGCAAGTAAAAACTACCGAGTGGACCTGTTACCGGAAGCACGTCGCCAGCATTGGCGTTTTTGCTTAAGTAAGTACTCATCAGGCCATTAGGCACATTGCGAATAAGGAAGCTTGCATCTTTGCTTCCCGGACAAGAGCTAAATGAATACGCACGGGTCTCATCAGAGTTTGGCAGCCCCAAATTAATGTACTGACCAGGCAAGAAATTAAGTGGCTCAGACAAAGCGACATTTAATTCAATAGTGGTGTCCGACAACGCATTTACACTGGTAATAGTGCTTGTAATACTTTGCGGGCCTGATGCGCATAGCGAAGAGGCTGCAGGAATAGAAACCACCACGTCTGATTGAGGCAGCATCTGACAGGTAAGAATCACCCCATCAGCAGCTTCATCATCGGTTAACGCTTCATCGATATATTCATCACCTAAGTCGTAAGTACCTTGCTTGCAGCTACCTTTACAGGTTCCACAAACACCATCAGAGCAGTCCATTGGCAGTTTCACTTGATGGCGATAGGCAGCGTCGAGCACTGTTTCACCATCATTACATTCGATAACGCGCGTTACGCCGTCTTCGAAATTAAGAGCTACTTTGAAAGACATAATAATTCTCCGTCTTTACAGGTGATATACATCAATCACCTGATTGATGTAATCATTATTCAAAATCACTTTTTTACGCGTAATAACTGGCGTTTCGCCACTGATATCCAACGAACAAAACACAGTTCCAAAAAAGTTTGTTGTCTCGCGATAGCGATGGCTAAGCGTATTGAAGTTGTAGCGGATTTCCGCTGTTGTCTCGTCTTGGTTCAGTACTTCTAAATTACTACACTGATGCGTGGTTCTCGGCTCTGGCATACTCGCGCCAGAACGCTCAGTCTTGATGCGGTATACTCTGTCTTCCAAACCATTGCGATTGGGGTAATAAATGAGTGAAATTTCTTTATGAGGATCGTTGGTTAATTGATCATCATCATCCCATGCTGGCATCCAATATTCGCATTTTGGGTGATAACACATTAGCCAGTCATCCCATTGACGGTCGTCAAGTAACCGCGCCTCGCGAAATACAAACGCCTGAATTTCCTGATAAATCATCACGGCCACCTCTTAATCTTTTTGCACAACAGGAATATGACTGGCTCTTTCTAGCTCAATCGCATTTAGCATTTCTTCAACCCAATGCTTGTGGTGATGAACGTATAGGCCTTCATCTTCTGGTTTGATACCTGACGCAACTGTGTCCATACCAACACCTTTGGCATAATCGTCTGGGCCTTCCATCCAGTGCGCTGCACCTCGGCTCATATCGTTCCAACGCATATCACGCGCTTCGTAGCCTTGCTGACAACCTCTGAATTCTTCTAGGTCGTCCGGTGTTCCCATGCCAGATACGTTAAAGAAATCTTCGTACTGACGAAGGCGCTTTTGACGATTTTCAGCAGACTCGCTCTTAGGTGCAAAGCAGTAAATAGACACTTCCGTCTTATTCACAGAAATAGGGCGAAGTACGCGAATTTGCGTTGAGAATTGGTCCATCACGTAAACGTTAGGGTACAAACACAAGTTACGCGTTTGATTTACAATGGTGTCGGCTCGCGCTTCACCTACTTCCTGCTGAAGACGTTCTAGTTGACTATAAATAGGGCGTGCAGCTGGGTTTGTTAAACGCGTCCACAACATCATGTGACCGTTTTCAAATGAATAGAAACCACCCTCGCCCGACCAGCTTTTCGCATCAACCGCTTCTGTACCGCCTTCTTCGTAGTTGCGGTGACTCATCGTTGATAAGTAGTTCCAGTGAACAGTTCCAACGTGATAGCCATCAGCACCGTTTTCAGCAGTTAGCTTCCAGTTACCTTCGTAGGTGTAGGTTGAAGTACCACGAATAACTTCGATACCTTCTGGATCTTGATCCACAATATTGTCGATAACCTTGGTGGTTTCACCTAAATATTGCTCTAGCGGTAATACATCGGCATTCAAACTACCGAACAAAAAGCCGCGATACGATTCGAAACGTGCAATGTGCTTAAGATCATGAGAGCCATCAGTGTTGAACGACTCAGGGTAACCACCTTTCTTCTGATCACGCGCTTTTAAAAGTTTGCCCGAGTTGTTAAATGTCCAACCGTGGAAGGGGCAAGTAAAAGACGTTTTGTTTCCGCGCTTACGACGACATAATGTTGCACCGCGGTGCGAGCACGTATTTAAAATGGCATTTAGGTCGCCATCTTTGTTACGCGTAATAACAACCGGCTGGCGTCCAATTGTAATAGTGTAATAGTCACCGATTTCGGGAATTTGGCTTTCATGTGCCAAAAATACCCAGTTACCTTCAAAAATGTGTTTAATTTCTAGATCAAACAAGTCTTTGTCGGTAAAGATCCCACGGTCACAGCGATAATGCCCCGTCTCTTCGTCGGCCTCAACGGCACCACGGATCTTTTGTTCTAGTTGATTCAATGTTGCTGACATAATTTATCTCCCGAAGGTAGCAGGCTTACGCCTGCTCCACAGTTGCACGGGCACGAGCATGCTTGTCTTGCTTCTCGTCGTTCTTCGTTGCCATTAATGTGATGTTGAATTCCACATCAAGGTAGTTGTCTTTGAAGCCCATGGCTTCAATTTGCTCTGGCTCAGATACACTTTTTGCTTCAACAACCAATTCGTCACGCGTTGCGAAAGCAAAATCGTCATAGGTGTATTCATCACCGGCTAAGTTAATTTGCGTAGTAAGGTGCTTAAAGCCGTCTTTGGCTACAAAGTAGTGAATATGTGCTGGGCGATTACCATGACGGCCAAGGCTTTCTAGCACTTTCATCGTTGAACCACCTGGAGGGCAACCGTAGCCGCTAGGTACAATACTGCGTGCGCGATAGCAGCCTTGCTCATCAGCAATGATGCGGCGACGTAAATTAAACGGAGTTTGAGAAGGGTCAAAATGCGAGTAAGCACCTTTCACGTCTGCATGCCAGATATCAACAACTGCGCCTGCAATTGGGTTGCCTTCTTCATCAACAACCTGACCGTGTAGCCACATTTCTTGGCCAGGTGACTGACCATCATCCATTCTTGCTTCGCCTTCACTTGTCGGCGCGCCTTCAACATACAACGGACCTTCAATAGTACGTGGTGTACCGCCTAGCTCACCAATGGCAGCGTCTTTGGCGTCTTCACGAACATCAAGAAAATGATCAAAACCTAAACCTGGAGCAAGCAGCACGGCTTCGCCATTAGCACCTAATTCATTTAGGTAGTTAACGCCTTGCCAAAACTCTTCTTGTGTAATGTCGAGGTCTTCAATCATCTTGAACACGTCAGTTAGCAAGCGGTGCATAATTTCTTTAGTGCGAGGATTGCCTTTGTCGTTGTCTAGGCCAGCGGCACGCTTAAGTAACGTTTGAACATGTTCAGTTTGTAAAGTATTGATAGTAGTCATAGTCTTAGTCTCCGCGCTGCAATGCAGCGAGTTTTTGCCTGTTAGTTTTTTATTTGATTGATGAAGGGTGCTGACACAAAGGCGTCACACTCATCGTCATAAAGGGGTACAGCGGTAAGCCCATTAGTACGTCGTGTAAATGCTGGTTATCCTTCACCTCAAATATGCTCACATTGGCGTATTGACCAGCCACTCGCCAAAGGTGTACCCAAATGCCTTCTTCCTGCAGTCCTTCGGCATAGTTTTTTTCTTTCAACTTAATTGCATTAAATTCTTCTTCGCTCAGATGTGCTGGCGGTATCACAGTCATTTCAACTTTGAATAACATATTTGCTCCTTACTTCGCCTTGCGGGTGTATTGACGTAGTTTGTCCTCATCGATTTCGAGCCCTAGCCCGGCTGTCGTAGGAACTTCAACGCCAAAGTTGTGATAATTTAGAGGGGATTTAACGATGTCATCGCACTGCAGAAGTGGGCCAAACATCTCTGTGCCAAATTCAATAACAGGTAGAGTCGACCATGCATGTAACGCGGCAGTGGTACCCACAGTGCCTTCGAGCAGCGTACCGCCATATAGCCCAATACCTGCCGCGTTACACACAGCAGCCACATCAAGTGAACCAAACAGTCCGCCTGCTTTGCCTATCTTAAGGGCCACTGAGCCTGTGAAGCCTTGCTGAGCCAACAAAAGGGTATCTGTGCTATCAGCAATAGATTCATCAGCCAAAATGCCGATGTTAAATTTCTTAGACAGACGCACAAGGCTGGCAAAATCTTTTGCAGGAGTCGGTTGCTCTACTAAATCAATACCGGCTTCTTGTAGTGCAGCCATACCATAAGTAGCTTGAGACTCGCTCCACGCTTGATTAACATCAACGCGAATACTTACGTCATCGCCTAACGCTGCTTTGATCTTGCCCACATGCGCTACATCGTCACGTACCGAACGAGAGCCAATTTTCAGTTTGAAAATGTTATGGCGCTTTTCGGCTACCAGGCCTTTCGCTTCTTCAATGTCTTTTTCGGTATTGCCTGAGGCCAATACCCAAAGACAAGACAAATGATTATTGCAAGAACCACCGAGTAAGGTTGAAACTGGCACTCCAAGTTGTTTACCAAGTAAATCAAGCAGGGCCGTTTGCACCGCAGACTTGGCAATAGGGTTGCCTCTAAAAGCAAGTTGTAACTTGTTAATTAATGCTTTAGGGCTGGCAACTGACTGTCCAATTAAATAAGGTGCTAAATAAGCATCAATGTTGGTTTTGATACTTTCTGGGCTCTCAGCGCCGTACGCAAGACCACCTATTGTTGTACCTTCGCCAATACCTTCAAGGCCGTTGTCGTCGGTAATTCTTACGATAACCATCGACTGAACCGCCATAGATGTCATGGACAATTTGTGTGGTCGTATCGTAGGAATATCGACAATGTAAGTTTTAATTTGTGATATCATGTATATGTTAATTTTGTGTTGCTAATAAATGTCTGCGTGTAACCTACAAATATTTTTTGTTAACAACCAATATTGATTTAGTTAGTATCGATACCTAGGAGGTATGGTGGAGTTAAGGCATTTACGCTACTTTTGTGCGGTAGCGGAAGAAAAGAACATGACCAGAGCGGCCGAAAAGATATTCATGGCACAGCCACCTTTAACAAGACAAATCAAACAGTTAGAGGAAGAAGTTGGCGTTCAACTCATTCAGCGAGAAGCCCGTGGCATTACCCTAACCCCCGCTGGCGAATACTTCTGGAAACAGGCTCAACTCATACTTGAAAAGTTAGCTTCATGTGTTGAAGAAAGTCGGCGAATTGATGCAGGAAAAAAGCGAATTTTCAGAATTGGCTTTGTTCCATCCATTTTTTACGGGCAACTTCCTCAGCTTGTTAGGCGCTTAAGACAGCAGCACAAAGTGGATGTTGAACTGCACGAAATGAAAACTGGTGAACAAATAGAAGCCCTCAAGTCAGGTAAAATTGATATGGGTTTTGGTCGGGTTGTGATGCCATCACTAGAAGCCGATGTGACTCAGAAGTTGTTGTTCAGCGAGCCTATCCTTGCCGCTCTACCTATCCATCATCCACTTGCTAATGACGATGTTGATATGGCAGAGCTCGCAACACTGCCATTAATTACTTACCCAGGTGGTAAGCCTCCAACGTTCGCTAACATCTGTTTGGATCTGTTTGCCAGTCGCGGGTTGAGAGTCAGAGTTGCCCAACAAGTTAATGATATAGGTACTGCACTGGGTCTTGTTGCCTCAGATATGGGCTTCACCCTTGTGCCTGAACAAGTGATGCGCACGAATAGAGATGGTGTAGCGTTTGTTCGGCTTAAAGACGACGGCATAAACAGCCCGGTGTTTCTCAGTAAACGTGAGGAAGCCGAAGATGGCATTATGGCTGCGGCCATGTTGATATTAGATGAGTTGGTGCAAAACCGAATAGAAGGTCGCTACCCCTAAAAGGGGTTAGCGCAGATCTTGTTTTATTTGTTCAGCAGCATGCTTAAGTACTGGAATACAATGCTCGGTGATGATCTCTAAGCTCACCCTTAATGCATTGGTACTTAAGTTCATCGCCCCCAGCAATTCACCTTTGCCATTAAATACAGGTACAGCAACCGAGCGCAACCCCGCTTCAAGCTCTTGATCAACAATACTAAAACCTTGTTGCTTAACCTTAATCAGTTCCTGTTCTAACGCCTGTGCAGTGGTAATACTCTTCTCAGTGTGTGGGTGTAACTGTGCTTCATTCGCCCATGCTGTTAATTCTGAAGCGTCAAGATGTGCTGCAAGTACTCTTCCCATTGACGTATACGGTGCAGGCAGTCGAGTGCCCGTTGTTATGTTAATCGACATAAGACGATGTGATGCCGGAGAACGCGCCACGTACACCACTGACTGTCCATCTAACTTCCCAAGAGACGCCGACTCCCCTAATTCTGCGGTAATCGATTTAAGATAATGCTCAACCACTGCTATATAACCATTGCTGCTGGTATAAGCTTGCCCTAACGACAGCACTTTAGGTGCCAAGGCGAAGAGTCGCCCCTCGCGACGGATATAGCCAAGAGAATGCAATGTAAGTAAAAACCGACGGGCTTTAGCCCTATCAATTCCCATTTTTTCAGCTACTTGCGATAAGGTCATCTCTTTATTTTGACCATCAAACGCCCCTAACACCTCTAGTCCGGTAGCAAGCGCGCTTATGTAATCGCGATGGGTTGACGGTATTTTTTCTTCACTCATGCACTTTGTCTCTTGTTGGTTCTTGCGAATTATTTCTTATTGTTTAACGAAGTGCCAGTTCTCTTATGAATTCAGCAACATAAATTGGTTTGACTGATCGTCCTAGCAATTTTTTAACATTTATTACTTGACCTAAACAATCAAAATTATTAATTTGTTCGCATTATGAATCAACATTCGTATTGCGAACTTTTATTATGACACTATTTACAACACTTTCAAAAGCTATTGAAGATGGCGTTAAGGACGGCGACATCGTTGCATTAGAGGGATTTACTCACCTTATTCCTTTCGCCGCAGGGCATGAAATTATTCGCCAAGGACGCCGCAATCTCACATTGGTAAGAATGACCCCTGATCTTATCTACGATCAGCTAGTCGGTGCTGGGTGTGTGAGCAAACTTGTGTTTTCATGGGGAGGAAACCCAGGTGTAGGTTCCTTACACCGCGTACGTGACGCCATTGAGCACGGCTATCCGGCTCCGCTTGAAATTGAAGAGCACAGTCACGCAGCAATGGCGAATGCTTATGAAGCGGGCGCATCGGGCTTACCCATGGCGGTATTAAGAGGTTATGTAGGTAGTGATCTGCAGCACGTGAACCCCAACATCAAAACCGTTACTTGCCCATTTACTGGCGAAGCACTTGCAGCGGTGCCATCTATTAAACCCGATGTGGGCATAGTCCATGCGCAAAAAGCAGACCGCGCAGGAAACGTACTCATTGAAGGTATTTTGGGGGTTCAAAAGGAAGTTGTGCTCTCTTCTCGCTACAGCATCGTCACCGTCGAAGAAATTGTGGACGACTTGGAAGCAGGTCCAAATAGCTGTGTACTTCCCGCTTGGACTATCAACGCCATTGCCACCGTACCGTTTGGCGCTAAACCGTCTTATACACATGGTTACTACCCGCGCGACAACAGTTACTACAAGAGGTGGGACAGCATAAGCCGAGAACGCGAGCCATTTTTAAAGTGGCTAGATGAAGAAGTATTTCAAGCAGGAGAATAATCATGACCGAACAATATACTTCAGACGAAATGATGACGATTACCGCTGCCCGAGCCCTGAATAACAATTCGACTTGTTTTGTGGGCATTGGCTTACCAAGTGCTGCAGCGAACCTAGCACGCCTTACTCATGCCCCTGACATAACACTTATTTACGAGTCAGGTACCATAGAAACCAAACCGCATGTTCTGCCCTTATCTATTGGTGATGGCGAACTTTGCGAGTCGGCACTTACCACCGTTTCGGTTCCCGAAATGTTCCGTTATTGGCTGCAAGGTGGTCATATTGATGTGGGCTTCCTTGGCACCGCACAAGTAGACCGATACGGCAACATTAACACCACAGTTATCGCTGCATCGCACAAAGACAGTGGCCCTGATGGCGCCCATAGTTATGCCAACCCTAAAGTTCGCCTTCCTGGCGGTGGCGGTGCACCAGAAATTTCAACCAATGCCAAAGAAGTGATCATCACCGTAAGGCATTCAAAGCGCACTTTTGTTAAAGATGTCGACTTCATTACCACATTGGGTTTTGGTCGAGACGGTCAAGGCCGCAAAGACAAATCTACGCTGGGTAAAGGCCCAACTTTGGTGATTTCTGACCTTTGTATATTAAAGCCAGAAGATGAAACCAACGAACTTATTGTAGTGAGTTTGCACCCAGGCGTTACAAAGCAACAGGTAATTGATGCCACTGGCTGGGACATTCGCTTTGCTGACACGCTTCAAACCACTGACGAACCCACCAGCAGCGAAATCGAAGTATTAAGAGAACTAAAGCGCGTTACTGAAGCGGCGCACAGCCAAACGGAGACTGCGTAATGAACGTTTATTTATGTAACCCCAACCGCTCTGCCATTGGACGTTATGCTGGTGGGCTAGCCAACATTCGCCCTGATGATTTGCTTGCACAAGTTATTCGTACAGTACTGGCGCAGTGCCCTCAACTACCAGCAGAAAGCATTGACGATGCGTTTTTCGGCTGTGCCAACCAAGCCGGTGAAGACAACCGAAACGTTGCTAGAATGGCCACGTTACTTGCAGGCGTGCCATTTTCGGTACCAGCCACCACAATTAATCGTTTATGTGGCTCTGGTATGGATGCCATTGGCCTTGCTTACCGTTCAATTGCAGCAGGTGAAGCAGACCTTATTCTTGCTGGCGGCGTTGAGTCTATGTCGCGGGCTCCATTTGTGATGGGCAAAGCCCAAAGCGGATTTGACCGCTCACAAATACTTGAAGATACCACCATGGGTTGGCGCTTCATTAACCCTGCGTTAAAGCAGCAGTACGGCACTGAAACCATGCCTGAGACTGCAGAAAATGTAGCAGCGAAATTCTCGATTAGCCGAGAAGCACAAGACAACTTTGCGTATCAATCTCAGCAAAAAGCGGCTGCAGCCCAAGCGTCTGGCCGTTTTGCTAAAGAAATAACTCCTGTGACCTTTCAGCCTAGAAGAGGCGATGCCATCGTCATCGACAAAGATGAACACATACGCCCTCAAACTACATTAGTGGCATTGGCAAAACTAAAAGCTCCGTTTCGTGAAAATGGCTCGGTTACCGCAGGTAATGCATCGGGCATTAACGATGGCGCATCTGCCATGCTTGTAGCAAGTGAAGCAGCCGTTGAACGCTATAACTTAACGCCTGTTGCTCAAATTAAAGGGATGGCTACCGCTGGCGTTGAACCCACTATCATGGGTATAGGCCCAGTACCTGCAATTAATAAATTGCTTGCAAAACAAAAGTTGACCCTAGACGATATTGGCACAATTGAACTTAATGAAGCATTTGCAGCGCAAGCATTAGCCTGTATGCAGGAACTTGGACTTAGTGTAGATGATCCAAGAGTGAACCCCAATGGCGGCGCCATTGCACTTGGCCATCCACTCGGTATGTCGGGGGCACGCCTGCTGCATACCGCCGCATTACAATTTGAACAAACCTCGGCCGATTATGCACTATGCAGTATGTGTATTGGTGTTGGCCAAGGTATAGCGACACTGCTAAAACGCATTTAGGAACTCAACATGGCGACAATATCAGAGCAAGGTATTCACTACCAGTTCATTGAGACTAAGCACAAACCTGTTGTAGTGCTCGCTCACCCGTTGGGTATGAATATGCGTGTTTGGGACTACTTGGTACCAGACTTAATGGTGAACTTCAGCATTTTGCGTTATGACCTACCTGGACACGGTGACAGTGTAGCGTTCCCCGCATACACGAAAAACCTTGGTGAATCACAGTTAGTTGACGACTTATTAACCCTGTGTAACTCGTTAGGTATCGATAAGTTTCATTTCGTGGGTACATCAATTGGCGGAATGTTGGGGCAACAGCTATTAATTTCCCATCCAGAACGCTTGTTAAGCACCGTGTTAACTAATACTGGTATGAAAATAGGTTCCTCTGAAGCATGGCTGGAGCGCCAGAAAAATGTGACTCAGCAAGGGCTTGAAACCCTCGCAGCCAGCTTAGTCCCAAGATGGTTTAGCCCGGTTAGTACTAAACGTTTCCCCACGTTACTGTCTCAATGGGAAGGATTACTCGCGAACGTTGACGATCACTCTTATGGTTTATTGTGTGCGTGGTTAGGCGAAAGAGACACACATACACAGCTTAAACCTAATAGTGCACCTATTTTGCTTATTGCAGGTGAAGATGATGTCGCTACACCCACTTCATCATTACAAGCATTGGGAGAAACCCTTAGTGCACCTGTGACTGAATTAAAACAAACTGGACATGTACCTTCTGTTGAAGCTTGTCGCGAGTTTACTTCTTTGATAAAGGAGCACTTAGGAACGAATTAATAACATATTATTTACACCGAAAGTCACCCTAGTAATAGTCAACATAAGAGCGTGTCTTCTAAAAAAGATAAGTGAAGGTTCAAGTTGAAAACATGTTACTTGGCTAAGGAAGATGCATCCTCGCAAGAACAAAACTGCCATTAACATCGAATACTTAAAAGCCTGCATCCGGGCGAAAGTGGAGCATCCGTTTCCGATCATCAAATGTCAGTTTGGCTTTATCAAAGCACGCTATAAAGGACTGATGAAAAATGACTTACAGTTAGCCATGTTATTCACCTTGGCAAACCTGTTTAAAGTAGACCAGATGCTAAGGCGACAGCCAAGATCTATCTGAGATCTGGAAATAACCCGGAATAAGGCCGAGATCAGGCCTAAAAAGGTAGTATATTGGCCTGAATTGAGAATTTAGCGTTCAAAAATTAGACGGCGAATGCAAAGGCTGGTTCAAGAACTAAATTGCAGGACTTATTCGCAGTTTCCCTAGCTAGCGGTGGGTTTACTTTTAATTGCCTTTCCACAGGCGCATAGTGCAATCTTACAAACTTTATATCTGCCCGCCACTTTTATGCTAATGGGGCTTATTTTAAGGGGAGTGTCTTTCGACTTCCGCGCGAAAGTTGCTCAAACGGAAAAGAAAAAGTGGGACACCTGTTTTAAATACGGTTCGCTGTTGACGACGCTCTCTCAGAGATACATGTTAGGAATATGGGTAACCGGCCTGCGTACCGATCTGTATGCGCAGGGTTTTGCTTTGCTATCCGATTTCGGCGTTACCGCAGCTTTTGCGTTTATCGGTGCTGGCTGGCTTATTCTCAAAACAGAGGGTGACTTACAACGAAAAGCCTTCTACTGGGCAAAGCGATGCCTGATGATCCTGGCTGGGGGCATTATTGCCGTAAATTTTTTAAATTTAACGCTGCACGCAGAAGTGAGGGCACTCTGGTTAGAAAGCCCCCTGGGCTTTTTGTTGATGGCTATACCTGTAACGTGTTTTGGTTTACTGGCTTTAAGTAGTGTCGTGCTACAAGGGCTGCCGTAGGCGGACAGGAAAGGTGAACAGCTGCCTTTTGCGTTAGCTCTGCTTGTATTTCTGCTATGTTTTGCTGCGTTTGGGATAAGTTACTATCCCTATATTGTACCGGGTCAGCTCACCATCATGGATGCGCTGGCAGACGCGAATTCTCTTCGCTTTTTGTTGGTAGGTACCGTGATTGTTGTCCCTTGTATTCTCGCTTACACTGTCATGGTATACCGAATATTAGCCGGTAAATCGGAAAAACTTTCTTATTATTAAGAACAGTAAACAGGCTGTAGATTTGCCTCATCTGTATTTAATAGTAATTAAAGTGATGTTTATAAAAGTCAGCTACAGTCCCGTCACCGTGACTAGATGATGATGAGGTTCTGATATTTATTTGTTTCTTGCATTCAGACTAGATTTGACATGAATTTCGAGGCGATCTGAATTCACTTTATGCGTTTTTTAAACTACACCTTGCTCAATCATTGCGTCTGCAACCCGACGAAAGGCAGCAATATTAGCTCCTAATACAAGGTTACCGGGCGCACCGAATTCTCTTGCAGTCTCACTGGCTCGTAGATAAATATCCTTCGTTATTTGTAGTAATTGACAATCGACTTGTTCGAAAGTCCATTTTTGCATACTGGCGTTTTGCGCCATTTCTAACTGACTTGTCGCTACTCCCCCGGCATTAGCGGCCTTACCCGGACCATAAGATATACCGGCTTTAAGAAAGTACTCTACCGCTCCTTGTGAAGAAGCCATATTTGCACCTTCACTAACCAATTTGCATCCATTAGAAACCAGTGCTTCGGCATCACGAGTTGTTAACTCATTTTGTGTCGCACATGGAAACGCTAAGTCTGCCTTGTATCGCCAAATAGTATGCCCTCCTGAAGGATATTCACTGATCGGAATGAACTGTGCCCTGGGGTGAGACTTTAAGTAACGTAAAAGCGAAGTACGTTCTTTTTCTTTGAGTTCCTTAATAAGAGACAGATCCAACCCTTGCGCATGATATAGCGTACCGGTTGAGTCACTACAGGCAATAGGAGTAGCACCAAGTTGATAAAGCTTCTCCATTGCATAAATAGCGACATTTCCAGCACCGGACACGAGGCAACGTTGTCCTTGTAAGTTTTCTCCTCGTGCATTAAGCATGTGATCTGCGAAATATACTGTTCCATATCCTGTTGCCTCCTTTCGCGCGTACGAACCACCCCAAAGCAAACCTTTTCCGGTAAGCACGCCCTCATATTTCCCGGTCAGTCTTTTGTATTGACCGAACATGTAGCCTATTTCTCTGGCGCCTACACCAATATCACCGGCAGGCACATCAGTATTGGGTCCAATATGACGATAGAGTTCGTTCATGAATGACTGACAAAAACGCATTATTTCGGCATCGCTTCGTCCTTTTGGATCGAAATTTGCACCTCCTTTGCCCCCCCCAATTGGCAGGCCAGTTAACGCATTTTTAAATATTTGTTCAAATCCTAAGAATTTTATAATACTGGCATTGACCGAAGGATGAAAACGAAGTCCTCCTTTGTACGGACCAAGTGCCGAATTAAATTCAATGCGGTATCCCTTATTAATCTGTATATTTCCGCTGTCATCTTGCCAGGGCACCCGAAACATAATTTGTCTTTCGGGTTCAACTAATCGCTGTATAATTGAATGCTTCGCATAATAGTTGTTTTTTTCCAGAACAGGTTCCAGAGTTCGCAGGACTTCCTCTACAGCCTGATAAAATTCAGTTTGTGCCGGACTGCTTTGTTTTAGCTGAGAAATAGTAGTACTTAAATAATTCATAAATCAACCTGTTAATGATTACCTTCTAATCACAGGCGAGATAACGGACTTTTCTTTTTACTTCTAATATATCAATTTGTTGTTCGCCACTTTTAGTATTCCAGCTAATTTTTTGACCAGCTCTTAAACCTAGTAATGCCGAGCCAATTGGTGCGAAAATTGAAATGCCGTCTTCGTATTTATGCATATCCAATGGAAAGCAGAGTGTTTTAGTCAAGTATTTATCAAACTTACTTATTTTAAATGTAACCTGAGAACCTATTGCCACCACGTCTGGAGCAAGATCTTTAATGTTAACGACTTTGGCGCGAACTAATTCTTTTTCTAATTCGTCAAACCTTTCAGCCGGTAATTTAATTTTCTTAGATGTTCCTCAATATCACTCAAGTCTTCATATGAAATTGTGATGTTAGGTTTTCTTGACATGATAGTCCTTCCTCTTTGAATTAAAAATTACCCGCAGGAGAGCCTTCCCTGTGAGGAAATAGAAATTTAATCTATAGCTTTAATTTATTCCGGTACGGAATTTCTGGTTTTAGATAAATAAGAGGCGGCCGAATGCAGAACTGCATTCGGCTTAATTGGGTAAGGTGAGTAAAATGCTCTTGTTAAGATTACAGTGCTTAGTCATGATTTCCTCATTGCTGTCACTGATATTAATAATTAATAAAAAAATAACAAGAACTTTTAAGATTATATCGCTCCGTATTTATGGAATTAGCAGTGAAAAGTTCTGATTTTTTCGCCATGAGCAATATTTTATTCTTTAAGGTGTTTTTTTGGCTGATTTATCAAAGAGTTTATTGGCGTCAATTATCGTTGAAACTTGATTAAACTTCTTGATGCGGTCCGAATAACTCATAATTGATTCGCGATTGACTGACGCCCAAGGCTAATAATTCTTGCTTGATAGTAAGCATAAATTGCAAAGGTCCACAGAGATAAAACTCGCCCTCTTTCAATGGTAAAGAACCTTTAACGTCTTCTATTTTCATTCTTCCGGTAGTTTCATTTTGACTACTGCTAACGTCATTTTCATACCACGTGTGCGACTGCAGGTTCAGAGTATTCTTAACACTCTCAACATGTCCTTTGAAAGAATGCTGCTTTCGATTTTTACATGCGTGAAGATAGGTCACCGGATGTGCGAAGTTCTCTTTTACTAAAGAATCTAACATCGCTTGCATGGGCGTCAGACCCACACCTGCAGAAATCAATATAACCGGAGTATCAAGTTGTTTTAGATAAAAGTCCCCGGCAGGAGGCATGACCAAGACTTCATCGCCAACATTTATTTTTAAATGAAGATAATTAGACATTACACCACACATTTCACCCAGGCCTTCCCGTTTAACACTAATGCGATAGGTTTTTCCATTCGCGGCAGTTGATAGTGAATACTGCCTTATTTCATCATGCTCACTACCATGAGGATGCACCTTTATTCCTAAATACTGGCCCGGTTTATAATCGATAACACTACCGCCATCGACGGGCATTAAGGTAAAACTGGTTACGAGTTCGGATTCGGTCTCTTTTGAGACGACAGAAAAGGCTCTGAAGCCAGACCAGCCTCCTTTTACAGCAGCTCTTTGTTGATACAATTCACTTTCAACTTTAATGAAAATGTCTGCTAATTGACCATATGCAGCTGTCCATGCCTCTTCAACATCAGGAGTAAACGCGTCCGGAGCCAATTCTCTCAATGTCTCAATCAGATGATGGCCCACTATTGCGTACTGTTCAGGCTGGATATTAAAACTGGTATGCTTGTGTGCAATACGCATAACGGAATCTGTCAGTAGCTCCAACTGATCTATGTTGGCAGCGTATGCAGCTATCGCATTAAATAAAGCCGCTGGCTGACGACCTGTTTTTTGATGCGTCATGTTAAATATATTTTTAAGCTCAGGATTATGTAAAAACATTCGGGCGTAAAAATGTTCGGTAATTGCGGTTCCTCCCGAAGCAAGTAGTGGAATGGTCGCTTTGACAGTATCTATATGAGTTTGAGTAAGCATCAACATACCTTTAATGACGTTAAGTATTTGGTAGCTATGAGTAATGCGACTCGTGTGCCAAATTTTATTTCACCTAGTATCAATGTGTTACGAATAACTCTTTAAGCTATGTGTCAAAATGACTCATTACTTAATCGGATAATTAGGAACGTTTGTGTCATAATGACCTATAGTTCCTGTTAATACAAAATGGTCTCATGAGTAAAATATCTCAATTTAGTTTGGTTAACTTTGCCCTTGATCTGTCCGCCGCAGTTTCGATGAATTGTTTTTATGAAAGTTTGATTTCTGCCGTTTGTGCAACTATTAAAGCAGATGCTGTAGCACTATTGATTTTTCGACACGAGACACTTGTTCCCGTTGCGCAGAGAGGGTTGTCCGATGACGTCATGGGGCGACGGTTTATTCCAGAGCAACATCCACGGTTAAAAGCAATCTGTAGCACGAGGGCGGTCACTCGCTTTTCAGCTGATTCGCCGTTACCAGACCCCTATGATGGAATGATTGCAAGTCATAACCATAATATGAACGTACATTCCTGTATGGGAATTCCTTTGTATAAAGATGAAACGTTGCTAGGTGTACTTACTCTCGATAGCCTGGAGCCTAATGAGTATGATGCGCTTGATGCCGCTTCAGTTGACACACTGTCCAGGCTGGCAGCCCGGCTTTTATATGCTGCGCTATATATCAGAGAGTTAAATAAACAGAAGACTCATACTCAGCATGTATTACGGACAATGAATGAGAATAGCTCTGAGCATCATCAGGGTGAAGAAATAATAGGAAATAGTGTTACGACAAAAAAATTAAAGCAGACCATTCGACTGGCAGCTTCGTCCGACCTCACAATTTTGGTGCATGGTGAAACTGGTGTGGGCAAAGAACTTGTGGTCCGTGAGTTACATTATCAATCAAACCGGCGGAATAAACCGCTCGTATATGTAAATTGCGCTGCTATTCCTGTTCATCTGATAGAAAGTGAACTCTTCGGCCACGTGAAAGGTGCGTTTACCAGTGCCGCAAACGACCGCGATGGTAAGTTCTTACTTGCTGATGGCGGAACATTATTTCTGGACGAAATTGGAGAGCTTCCGCTTGAAATTCAGGGTACATTGTTGAGAGTAATACAGAATCAGGAAATCCAGGTGGTCGGTCAGGATAAGAGTCGAAAAGTGGACGTTAGAATTATTGCTGCTACGAATAGAGAGTTAGGGCATGAAGTTAAAAATAAACGCTTCCGGGCCGATCTTTATCATCGTCTCATAGTGTTTCCGATATATGTCCCGCCTCTTAGAGACAGACAATGCGATGTTCCGCTTCTGGCTGGCTATTTTGCAGAGAAAATGCGGCGAAGTCTGGGACTGCAAAAGTTGATACTGGCTAAAGAAGCAATTTATAAACTGACAGTTTATCACTGGCCGGGAAATGTAAGAGAGTTAGAGCACGTCATATCACGCGCAGCACTTTATGCTCGAGAGAAGAATCCAACCGGAAATACAATAATTGAGCCATCTGACATTACCGGTTTAACCGTGTCTTCAGACTCTTTAACAAGTAAAGACACAGATTCGTCCACCGTATATTTCGAGACCGATAGCCATACCGACTTACGGGAAGCAACAGATAAATTTCAACGTCAACTCATTATCAAGGCATTGCATCACGCAGAAAACAACTGGTCTAAGGCAGCCAGATCTCTGTCAATGGACCGTGCAAATCTTGTCCGACTGGCGAAGCGCCTTAATATCACCCTAGTGAAAAAGATAAGAACGTAGCTTTTCGTTCATAGAAATTATAGATATTGTCTATACGTTTCCTATATCTGACCTTACAAAGGAATATATGTTAAATAAGCTAAAACGGTTTTGGGGTTTTCAAAACAACGTAGTTGTATCAGAAAAAGTCGTTGCCACTATCGGTGGAATGCTAGCTATATTTTTATGCTTTTTTCTTACAACATGGTTGCTAGGCACGGAGGGAGCAGCGGCAATTTTACCATCCATGGGAGCGTCAACGGTCCTTCTTTTTGCTGTTCCTCATGGCCAGCTATCGACGCCATGGGCATTCTTCGCTGGCAATGTTCTTTCTGCTATTGTCGGCGTTACAAGTGCACAATACATTGAAAATCTCTTTATTGCCGCTCCGGTAGCAGTGTCGCTTTCGATATTTATTATGCACCTATCTCGCTCATTACATCCTCCAGGTGGTGCTACCGCTTTGGCAGCTGTAATTGGTGGGTCTGCGATAACGGATTTAAGTTATTGGTACGTGCTCACTCCAACTATTATCAACTGCATGATTCTGTTTGCTGTTGCGATACTGTTCAACAATCTTTTTCACTGGCGGCGTTACCCGCAAAGTCTTATGCGATATAAGGGGATAGGCTATAACCCTGACACGAGACGTATAAAAATGCGACATATCCATGAGGCAATCAACCGGTCAGAATTGGTTATTGATGCCAGTGACGAGCAAATTAAACATATCATTGACTTAGCTGATACGATTTTACACGAAGAATTAATAGCCGGTTTTGAGCTCGAAATGGGCGCATTCTACACAAATAACCAACCTGGGCGTTTATGGTCTGTTCGTCAGGTTGTAGACGAAAGAAAACATAATTGCAAGCATAAGTACTTGCTTATATATAGGGTGGTTGAAGGTGATGGGAAGGGATTCTCCGATTGCTGTACCTATCAAGAATTTGCCGAATGGGCAAAAATGAAAATGACGCCATCGCAAGTTTAGCATGCTGGTTAATAGTCAAACTGATATTTAGCTTGTAGTGGTCAAGTCATTTTGGCCACATCGTTGTAGCTATTCCAATAACGTTTCTCCGATTCATTCGGTGTTAGACCACCGTTGTATGAATGCGGTCTCAGTCGGCTGTAATAGCCATAAATGTAATCACCAATCTTCTGCTTTGCTTCAGCAAAATTCCGGTAACCAGTAGTTGGAACCCATTCGGTTTTGAGACTTCTGAAAAAGCGTTCCATCGGGCTATATCCCAACAATTTCCCCTGCGACTCATACTTTGTGTTAAGCGATACCGCCAAATTAGCTGACGGAATTTTCGGCTCATGTGATGACATCCCTGGTCGCTATGGAACATCACGTTTTTAGGCTTTCCCCGATACCCCCTGTGTCAGGATAGTTGTCGCCTCAGTTTTTCATAAAAATATAACAGGAGCGGTAAGTTATTAGTGAAGCATTATCCTGAAGACCATAAGAAAACCGTCATTAGAAAGCTGGTTGAAAGTGGCTTATCATTAAGCCAATTCGCAAAGCTAGAGAGTATCAACTTATCTATTTTGTATTCATGGCGAGATAAGTATTTACAAGCAGGTTCTAGTTTGGCAGGTAGCAATAGTTCAGAAGGTTAGGCACCAGAGCAAAAGTTCGCAATTGTTTTAGAAACAGCAGCATTGAGCGAAATTGAGTTAAGTGAGTATTGCCGTGAAAAGGGGCTTTACTCTGAGCAAGTTAAAGAAAAATGACGCGCCCCGTCATAACACTGAAATAAACTCCCTGTAGCGTGAAGTATTCAGTGAAAGAGTCTTCAACGGCTCAGCTTCAAAAACGCTAAATGCTCCAATACGAGTTTTCATGAAGAAATTGAAACGCTATCAATATGAAAGATATGCCATTCTCTGCCAACTCGCCTACCCTGATGCCGACGAGCAATACCAAAAAATCTTAGATCCTTTTTATGAACGCCAGCTAGTCGATAAGTACGGAAGAATGAGCGTAAGAATCTTGTGGGTCGAGAATAAAAAAGAGGTCATTATCGTTTTTCGCGGATCATTGGGGGTAAGAGATTGGCTAGCGAATTTATTCTTCATCCCAAACAAACTCAATCAGTTAAACAGAAAATTCTGGGTCCACTGGGGGTTTGCGCGGCTATTGGCTCAACCTATGTATTCCAGCACTAAGACATCCAATGAAGCATTACCACTGAGAGAGCTACTTGTAAAAGTGCTTGAACCACTTAGGCAGCAAGGCAAGCGCTTTACATTCATTGGCCATTCGTCCGGCGGCGCAGTAGCGGTATTAATGGCTGATTACTTTGAGCGTTTATACGCAAAGTCAGTAAAAAGGGTAGTGACTTTCGGACAGCCCGCTGTGGGTACGCGCTCTTGGTATAAGCACTACACGCTACACCATAGAACGTATCGCATTTGCTGCGATTTAGATGTAATAACCTTTATGCCGCCCTTCCCTTTTTACTTCTGGCACGTTGGCAAGATGCTGTGGCTGCACGATGATAAAATTTACGAAAACACGCCTACCCATAAACGCTTTTTGATGTCGCTTCACAGCTGGTTGTTACGCCCAATTACCTATCACTACATGCGAAAATATATCCGCAACAAGTCGCTTTTCGATGAGCATTAGAACAATCATTTTCGACCTAAAGTGCGTAATTTAAAGGTACTTGATTATTCAATCCCGCCCAGTACTGCGTAAGAGGTAGGCTTAAAGAAATGTCTTCACTGTCAATCAAACGAGCAAAAGCGGCGCTTAAGAACGCGTTTATCGGCGACGCGTTGGCTATGCCGGTACATTGGTATTACAACCCGGCAGATATATATAAGGCGTTTCCGTTAGGGGTAGAGCAATTTGAGGATGCGCCATCATTTCATCCGTCTTCAATAATGTCGCTACATTCCACGCAGCAAGGTGGGCGCGCGAATAAGGCATCTGCAAATCAAAAAGAGATAGTGGGCGACGTTATTCTCAAAGGTAAAAGGCAGTATTGGGGCAAGGACAACATTCATTACCATCATGGTATGAAAGCGGGAGAAAATACACTCAATGCACATTGCGCGCGTATCGTTTTATCATGCGCACTTAAAGGGTATGACGAAAACGAGTTTTTAACTCAATATATTAGCTTTATGCGCGCTGATGAACCTAAACATCCTGACACATACGCTGAGTCTTATCACAGAGGTTTTTTTGCGAACTTGGAACAAGGTACACCAGTACACAAATGTGGGGCGGTTACACATGATACGGCTTCAATAGGCGCTTTTGTGTCGGTAACACCTTTGGCGGTAGTAGAAGCAAGCAAAAGCACAGCCCTTGAGGACATCAAACGCCTGTGTCGTAGTCACCTTTATTTAACTCACCCGGATGAGTCTTTAGCATCGGTGTGCGATTTCTATGTTGAGTTAATCTACAAATTAGTGCATCGCGAAGGTGAATCACCCAAGGCCATTTTAGAAGATATTGCCCGTAAATCTGCGCACATGAATTTGGCTGCGATAGCGGCAAAAAACAAAAGCGATATCGAGATTGTTGGGCGTATGTATTCGCCAGCGTGTTATATCTCAGACGCGTGGCCCGCCGTTTTGTACTTCGCTTACCGTTATGCTGATACGCCTAAGAAGGCGTTGATTGCGAACACCAACGTGGGGGGCGACAACGTGCACCGCGGTTTTGTATTGGGGGCAATAATGGGGCTAATTCAGGCGACAGAAATATCCCAATGGTTTAGTGAATTAGCTGACAAAAAGGACTTGGGAGCGCTAATTAACCTTCTTGATGAACGGTAACTAAGACACAAAAGTCTGGTAGACCCAGTCGCAAAATGAGCAAATGGCATTCACTGTCCGGTAGCGTATTCGCGCAAAAGCGCCTTACAACGCAACCGTTTCCCCTGTTCTCGCCGCCTTAAATATAGCGTTCACAATGCGGATATCGGCCAGACCTTCATTGCCAGTCACCATAGGCTGTTGTCCAGTTAATATGGCCAGTGCATCGTTATCCATTTGCAGCGTTTGCTGCATACCGTTTATGGGAGCCAGCGTTTTTCCATCAGACGTGGTGCCCGTTACCCCGCTGTAGCTCTGCATGGGTTTAAGTTGATACCAGCCCTTTTCACAATCAGCTTTAAAATGGTTAAACCCTTTTACTACACTGGTACCGCAATCGGCCACTAGTCCGTCGCCAAAATCCATCGTAAACAAGGTCGTTTCATCAACCTCAGTAAACGTCTCTGGAAAGCGCTGTGGTGGATGACTTCCCGTTACCGCTAATGGCTCACGGCCCGTCAAAAAGCGCGCGCCGTTTATCGCGTAAACGCCCATATCATAGAGTGCACCGCCGCCCATGTGCTTTTTCATTCGCCAGTTGTCAGGCGCTCTTCCTTGTCCTGCATAACCAGCGAAGCTCGATACCGCGGTCAAGTTTCCATACGGCTTAGTTTCAAGATACTGATGAAAAGTGCGGGTATTGGGTTCGTGCTGCATGCGATAGCCTATCGACAACTGCACGCCATTTTTGTCACACGCATCTATGATAGCTTGGCATTCCTCGCTATCCATGGCCATGGGCTTTTCACACCACACATGCTTTCCGGTATTTGCGGCTTGTACCGCAAAGTCCTTGTGTGTGCTAGTAGGCGTTACAACGTAAATAACGTCAATATCGTCATTATTCGCAATATCTGCCATGGTGCTGTACGTGTACACATTACTGTCTTTAATGCCGTACTTTTGCTGCCACTGCGGGCTCTTACTCTCGCTCCCCGTGATTATCCCCCGTAATTCACAGTGTTTAGTGTCCTGTAAGGCAGGGGCGAGTAAATTTGTGCTGTAGTTGCCCAACCCTAATAGCGCCACGCCTATTTTCTTTTTCGAAGGCTTTGCCATTAAATACGGACTGTGCGCAACCAGCAAACCTGAACCGGCTAGTTGAAGAAAGTGACGACGAGTAATGCGGGGCATTAGTACTCTCCATTAAGAAATTAATCCGTGCATGGTTTTAGTAGTACCTTTCTTACTCAGAAAGATCACAATACCGTTGCGATATTATCGAATGTGTTACCAGTAACACCATTGAAGGTTTATAGCTGACAACCAATAAGCTTTGAAGCTCTATGGCACATCGTACCGTTTGGTAACGCGAAACGATTTACAACAAAATCAGACGAAAAGCAGCCCACTTTTATCGACAGCATAATTTACTGTTTGCGCTTTGCCCGCCAAGCTTCTGCCACGATAGGTTCAAGGTCGCTCAAATCCAAAGGTTTAACAAGGTGATGGTCAAATCCAGCTTCTTTCGAACGCTGGATGTGCGATGGTTGTCCCCACCCCGTTTGCGCGACAAATACTGCGTCAGCTAACGCGCGATTTTGACGAAGTGCCGTACATAATTCGTAACCATTCATACCCGGCATGCCGATATCCAGCAACACTAAATCGGGCGTGAAAGACGCGACAGCCTTTAATGCAGATGGCCCATCTTCCACTACTTGAACCTGACACCCTTTTGCCTCCAAAATCCATCCCATGGTAATAGCGGCATCTTGATTATCATCGGCAATTAAAACGTTGAGCTTTTCAGCGGTAGCGCCTACCACGTCATGGGCCTTTTCCGGTTTACTGGCTAATTTGGGTACTTTACTTAAAACAGGTAAGGTAACGAAAAACGTTGTGCCTTTATCAACGCCATCGCTTTGCACATTTACCGTTCCATCGTGCAATTCAGTGAGTTTCTTCACTAGAGTAAGGCCAATCCCCAACCCGCCTTGAGAACGTTCAAGGGCACCATCTACCTGAGTAAACATATCGAAAACCGATTTTAGCTTGTCTGCTGGAATGCCCTCTCCATTGTCTTTAACTGCAATGGTTACTTTACCGTCGCAAGTACTAATACAGACCTCGATATTGCCACCCGGTGGAGTGTACTTTGCAGCATTGTTGATAATATTCGAGAAAATCTGCGACAACCGGATAAGGTCTCCGTTTACCCAAACCGGCTCTGCTACTTTTTCCACCAGCAGCGTATGCTGTTTTTCATCAATCAGGGGCTGAATAGTCTCAATCGCCGTATCCAGAATCTCACACAAGTTCACAGGTTTTCGATGAATTCGAATTTTCCCTCGGGTAATTCGTGACACATCCATAAGGTCATCAACAAGCCGTATCATTTGCGTTACTTGTCGTTCGACTCGACCGAATGCCTCACTCTTCTGATTTTGGCTGTAGTCGTCTGACTGCAGAATTTCCAACGCATTGCGAATTGGTGCAAGCGGATTACGTAATTCATGTGCCAACGTAGCAAGGAACTCATCTTTACGGCGATCGGCCTCTTGAAGCGCGTCTATCGCATTTCGTTCTCTCGTGGTGTCTACACCCACTCCCGGAAAACGTTCCGGCTCACCAGAGCTGTTATAAATGACTCGTCCTCTAAATGAAGCCCAGCGGACAGTGCCGTCTTTTTGTAAGATACGGTATTCTTCATCAAATGGGGTACGGTTATTAATACTTTCACAAATAGCAGCCTCACACGCTGCTAAATCGTCTGGATGGATATATTGTTTGGGCACCTCAATGACTACACCGTTTTCAGCCTCATCGCTACTGAGGTTAAAGAGTTCTCCCAAACGCTCATCTGCCGTGAACAAGTTTTGCTTAATATCCCAATCCCAAATACCGAAGCTGTGTGATGCTTCCAGTGCTAAGCGTCTGCGAGACTCTGCTCGCTTAGCCATTTCTTCAGCGTGTTTACGCTCAGTAACATCTCGCGTCGAACCAGCAATGGCTTCAACATTTCCGTCTTCACCAATAACAGGAACAAATATGTAGTCATATATACGGCGACCGTGAGTACCGGTAAAAGGAACATCACTACGAATTGGTTGCTTTGTTTCAATTACCTGACGAATCTCCTTCATGTGCATATCTGCATGCCAAGGTTCGTACCCAAGCTCTAAACATGTTTTGCCAATCGCTTCGTCCCAACTCAGCCCCCACATTTGCAGTAACGCGTCGTTGGCATACGTAAAATGCCCCTCAAGGTCGAAGATATAAAGCAAATCGGGCGTATTCGACAGAGCCGTTTCGTAAAGCCTGCGCTGTTTATTAAAAGACTCAATGTTCTCCAGTAACGCCGACTCGGCAACCCGTCGAGCGCGATTTTCGTTGTTGCGCTCAATAATGATTGCAGCGGTTTTAGACAGTGCATTAATGACGTCAATGTCATCGGGTAATGGGGTAAGTCGCTCGCGATGAAATAAACAGAAAGTGCCCAGTACCGTACGACTTTCTGCAGATAAAATGGGACGACACCAAAATGATTGAAGTCCTAATGCCTGAGTGGAGAGACTAAAATCACTCGAATCAGTTTGGGCGTTGAAATGAACATTTACTACATCACGAGTTTGACAACACTGTCCTAACGGCGTTAGTTCATCGATTGTAATATTCTTGAAGTACCGCCTAGCTTCTTCTGGCATCGACGGTGCAGCCGCGCTAATGAGTGATAATCCATCTTCAGATACCAAGGATATTCCACTTACAGCTTGAAAATCTGTCACCTTTTCTACTGCATTGACTAAAACGGTCAACACATCTTCTAGTGTAGCGCCAGATAACGCGAGTCTCATGGCATCTCTTTGAGACTGAGAAATGATCTGTAGCCTGCGCTTCATAGAGAAGTCATGAAACGAAAACCCCACTACACCTGCCGCAACGGGGAAAATGGTGAGTTTGAACCAGGCGTGGTCAATACCAAACCGAATTTCCGTTGTTTTACCGGGTTCCTGTTTTACTGCCAGTTCGAACTGTTGAGTAATATTCGGTACTTGCGACTGAGGAAACAAACTAAACACCGAGCTGTCGAAAAGATCAGATTTGTCTAATCCACAGATGGAACGGGCCTGATGGTTAGCGTAAATAACGTTGCCTTTAATATCGGCAAATATCACCGCATCAGTTATATTTTCTATAAGAGCTTGAAAGGGGATGTCGTCGGTAAAAGAAGATGAAGCCTTACTTATTAGCTCAGACATAATTCGCTCAAATAATGTAGAAAAAATTATACTAAAGTAGAAATCACTATTTAGCTAACGATTTACGGTAAGCAGTACAAAGCGACTTCTCTAGCGGTGCGGTAAGTGAACTTAAATGATTAAATTTTCGTAACACTTACGCTGTTACAAGTAAAAGCTCTACCAAGATCACTTTCTACCAAGGCTAAGACATGGACAACGCTGGCTCGAATCAAGATAAAGGGAACGGGAAGTATGCTGGGAAGTTCCCCAAAATCGCCCAACAAACCAGACTGCTAAATATTCTTGTGATTTTTGCTGTCATTTATACGTTGTACCTTGCCAAGTCTTTACTTGTTCCCCTTTTCTTTTCCGCCTTTGTTGCTTTGCTTTTAAGCCCTCTTGTTGCATTCGCACGCAAGTTATTCATACCTCGTACCCTGTCAGCAGGAGCCCTGATTGTTTTGCTGGTCGCGCCGTTTACATTTTTAGGTATAGAGCTTGCTGAGCCGGCAGAACGCTGGATGCAATCTCTCCCCAAAATTGCTGCCGAGATATCCAAAGAAATTGAAGAGATAAGCAGCAACATCGACGCTTATGCAACGCCTCCAGCCGAACCCGTTGAAAAAGAACGTTCATTCTTTAGCTGGTTTGGTGACGATGAAAAGTCACCTGAACTTTCTCCACCGCAAGACAACACAAACTCTGTGACGGACAAAATTAAACAAAGCGGAATAGATATTGGGCTCACACTCTTCGGTAACGCGCCATTTTTACTGGCACAGGTGCTCGCCTGTATCGTTTTAATTTTCTTCTTGTTGGTTTTTGGCCCCAACCTATTCAATGTTTTTGTAAGAGACTTCCCCATTGTTACCAACAAGCGACGAACGCTGGTGTTGGTAGATCAAATTCAACGGGAGCTATCTTCGTATATCGTCACCATCAGCATCATAAACTCTTGCTTAGGGTTAGCTACAGCAGGCGTGTTTTACTATTTAGGAATAGATGATGCGTTACTTTGGGGAGCGCTGGTTGCGCTGATGAACTTTGTCCCCTACTTGGGTGGTGTGGCGAGCTGCGTGGTATTGCTGGTAGTTGGGCTTGTGCAGTTTGGGCTTACCAGCAGTGCGTTTCTGCCTGCGGGTCTATTTTTAGTATTGAATATCATTGAATCACAACTCATCACGCCTGCGGTGCTAGGAAGAAGTATGCAGCTTAACCCGTTAATAATCATAATTTGGATAGCAATAACGGGTTGGCTATGGGGTGTGGTAGGCGTTTTACTCGCCGTGCCTATTCTAATGTGTTTTAAGATCATACTCGAGAATCTGGGCGTATTTGATCACTGGATAAGACTTCTCGAGTCAAAATAATTTCACTCTCTTCGCCCCATCAACCACGTTGCATGGATAGCAGCGTGTGCGGACTTTTACCTAAAATCTAGGCACAAAGCACGATAGTCCTCTTCAAATAAAAGACGAAATGCATATTTTAAAGGAACATATCCTGCCTTTTTAAAATGAAAATAGTTATCATATTCGTTGTCTTTTGATTTTTGGAGCTCCCATGAATTTGCTTAAAAGTGCCTTGGCCGTGATGATCGGCCTGTCGTGTGCAGGCGCGCCTGTATATGCACAGACAGAAAAAAATAATAATAATGATGACATTGAGCATATTACTGTTGATGCATCTCAGGTTGAATTACGAGATAGCTTTGCAGGAGGCCAAGTATCTCGCGGTGGTCGTGCGGGTATTTTAGGTAATCTCGACATGATGGACTCTCCATTTGCAAGCACCAACTTTACCGCAGACATCATAAGGGAACAGCAAGCAAGAAGTATCGCCGATGTGTTGCAAAACGATCCGGTGGTTCGTGTGGCAAAAGGCTTCGGTAATTTTCAAGAGCTATACGTAATGCGCGGGTTTCCCGTTTATTCTGACGATATGACTTACAACGGATTGTACGGTGTTTTACCTCGCCAATATGTTGCTGCAGAGTTGTCAGAACGCGTTGAGGTTTTCCGTGGTGCCAGTGCATTTCTAAACGGCGCAGCACCGGGCGGGAGCGGCTTAGGTGGTTCGGTAAATATAGTGCCTAAGCGCGCGGGCGATGACCCATTAAACCGTGTAACGCTTGGATATGAGTCTCAAGGACATTGGTATGGCGCAGCAGATGTAAGCCGCAGATTTGGCGACGACAGTCAAAGTACCGGCGTAAGAGCAAACTTTGTACAACGAGGCGGCGAAACAAGTATCGATAACCAAGATCGTGAATTGAGCGTTGCTGCTATTGGCATTGATCACGATAGCGATAACTTCCGTCTTTCTTTGGATTTGGGCTACCAAGACCATCAGGTTGACTCACCACGCCCTGCAGTCACTCCTGGTAGTGCAATTCCAGAAGCGCCTGACAGTGACACCAATTTTGCCCAAGAGTGGACTTACACTAACGAGCGTCAATTTTTCGGTGCGGTTCGTGGAGAATACGATTTTACCGACAACATCACTGCATGGGCGGCGTATGGTTTCAGATCGGGTGAAGAAGATAATGTGTTTGCTAACCCTAGACAGGCAGAAGCAAATGGCGACTTTTCCGCTTACCGTTTTGATAACGTTCGAAATGATGAAATTCGCTCAGGTGAAGTGGGCCTAAATATCGAATTCAAAACCGCAAGCGTGGGACACACGATCATTACGTCTGCATCAACGTTTTCTCTAGAATCTGAAAATGCCTATGCGTTTTCTGATTTTAGCGGCTTTGCTGGAAATATTTATAACCCGGTAACGGCAACCATGCCCGATGCTGACTTCTTTATTGGTGGCGACCTTAGCAACCCACTAATCACAGAAAAAACAGACCTTTCAAGTTTTGCTCTTGCAGACATGATTTCGTTTAACGATGGAAAAGTTCTATTAACCCTTGGTGGCCGTGTACAAAACATTGAAACCCGCACCTTTGATTACAATACAGGTGATGAGTTGTCAGGCTACGACGAATCTCAATTCACGCCGGTTGTGGGCATTGTTTATAAATCGTCAGAACAGGTGTCTTATTACGCCAACTATATCGAGGGACTGCTTCCTGGTGAGGTAGCGCCTGCATCAAGCGGTGGTGAGCCAATTGAAAACGCGGGTGAAGTTTTTGACCCATACAGCGCCGAGCAAATAGAAGTAGGTGTGAAATATGATGCTGGCCAATACGGTGGTTCATTGAGTGTTTTCAACACCTCAAAGCAAAGCTCAATTGTTGAAGACAATGTTTTCAGTACCGATGGTGAACAGCAAAACCAAGGGCTTGAGTTAAGCGTATTTGGCATGCCAACTTCAAATTTACGTGTTTTGGGCGGATTCACTTGGCTCGATGCGGAAATGACGAAAACTCAAGACGGTACACTAGATGGCAAAACGGCCATTGGTGTTCCTGATTTACAAGCAAACATTAATCTTGAGTGGGATGTTGATGCCCTTCCAGGGCTTACTGTCGATGCACGTGCGGCCTATACGTCGAAACAATATGCCAGTGCCGACAATAGCCTTGAAGTCGATGCATCTAATCGTTTCGATTTAGGCGTTCGTTACAGCTTCCTTGCAGGAATGACCGACATCACACTTCGCGCTCGTGTAGATAACGTCTTTGACAATAATTACTGGGCGTCGGTAGGCGGCTTCCCTGGCTCAAACTACCTTGTATTAAGTGAACCTCGGACATTCAGACTATCTGCTTCATTCAATTTTTAACGGATTAAGTTATGCTGCTGTCAATCGCTGCCTTTTTAGGCAGCGCATTGGCGATAGGTTTGTTTTACCGCGCTTGGCAAAGCACACAGATCGCCTTTAAACGTATAGCTAAACTCTCGGCATTGTTGTTAATGCTGGCGAGTTTAAGCCTTTGGGTTACAGAGTACGGCCCTGAATTAGGTACCTGCTACGCCGTGGTCGCTTTCTCGTTACAAGCATGGAGTTGGATTTATCTCGCCCGACAACGAATAAGTAAAGATGTAAAGCGCGTCGATTTACCGTTCGCATCTGGATTGACAACCCCGTCTACCGCTATTGCTTTTAACGCCCTCGTAAAACTACTTGGCAGTGTGTTTTTAAGTGCTATTTGCGCCATGTTAGTTACCGTAGTGTGGACAACAGCGCTTAGCATGAGCAAAGTAAACCAGATTGCACTGGGAATTTACACCATGCCTCTATTATGGGGATGTGGCGCATACTGGCTTTGTGCAGACAGTAAACTATGGCGCCCGGTTGGGGTGTTGAGTGTACTTAGCGCGTTAAGTTACTTCTACTTGTATAGTATATAAAATGAGTATTTCTATTTCTCCCAGCGCAAATAAAAGCGCCTTAAAAAGTCACGCTTGGTTAGGACTAGCCGTTAGTGTGTTGATGTATTGGGTGTGCTTTTCAGGCACTTTATCTGTTTTCTCTCAAGAACTTCTGCGGTGGGAACAACCCCATATTGCAGATAATCTAGATTACACCCCTGGCAGCATTCAAAATGCTTATGAACGCTTTCTCACAATGAAAGAGGGTCAAACACAGGGAAACATTGTCATTCGCTTGCCTACGCACGATTTGCCACGCGCACGCATTAGTGCAGACGGTGAGTATTGGAATATTTCTCCAACCGGTGAATTAAGTGAACCATCCACAACCCCTATTACTGATTTAATCGTTGATTTACACACCGCCCTGCATCTACCTGAAGACATCGGAATGATGGCTGTCAGTGTTTTGGGTGCTATTTTGAGTGCATTGATTATCTCTGGCATTGTTGCTCACAGACGTATTTTTAAAGATGCCTTTCGCTTGCGAACAGGCAACAACGAGCAGCTTACACAAGGCGACTTACACAATAGAATGAGCGTGTGGGGCTTGCCTTTTCACTTGATGATTGCGCTAACCGGCGTTTATTTTGGTTTAGCGTCGTTTTTAACGTCCATTTATGCCGATACCTTATATGAAGGAAACAAGCTTGATCTGTTTGCCGACATCTATGGTTCATCAATTCAGCTTGAACATCAGCCAGCCATTGCGAATATAGAAAAAGCGCTGACCGGCATAATGAAAATGGAGCCCAATACCCAGCCCATTTTTGTTACTTTGGAAAATGCGACCAAAGAAAATCAGTATATTCTGCTCGGCTCGCAGCACTTAGATAAGCTCATTTATTCAGAACAATACCGCTTTGATGCCAGTGGACAATACATCGATAAAGTCGGCTATTCAGATGGTGATGCAGGCCAACAAGCGATATTTTCTGTATATCGCATACACTTCGGCCACTTTGGTCCAGAAGCGATGAAGATATTCTTCGGATTAATGGGGTTCGCGTTAACCATTATTTCTGTCACCGGCATAAACTTGTGGCTGGCAAAACGCGCTAAACAAGATGCCTTAAACCAGCTTTGGCTGGGGTTTGTGTGGGGCACGCCTATCGCATTTATTTGGGCTGCATTGTTAGAGTTAACGCTGGCGCTGCCCACAAAACCTGTTTTCTGGGTAACATTGACAGCTATTCTTATCGCTTCACTAATGCAAAAAGTGCTTATGAAAACTCACTTGGTGCTGTTGAATTGTCTCGCCGCCTTGTTAGTTGTATTGGCCATTACTCACTTTGCTGTTCACTACCCTAGTTCGTTAGTCATGAACTCGCTCATTATAGACAGCGCGTTTATCGTTTTTGCCCTGTGCGTATGGCGATACCTGTACTCGCGATTAAAGAAAGGCTGGAATGTATAGGCACATTGGTTCTAATGGGAACTGATGGAATTGAGGTAAAGTGAACATGCTTACTTATACCAATCCGCATAGATCATTACCCACTCAGAAGGCGCTCAAAGAACATGATGAACCTTTAAAAAAATGAAAAGAGAAGAGTAGCAATGAAAAAGGACTAGATAATCTTGCTCTGCAGGAGCTTAACGAGACATACAAACGCTAGAAATGTTCACGATTTTCGTAGTAGTCGTTACCGTTGAGATCTTCAAATAAAACGGTGATGTCCTTATCCTCTCCTACGAAGGGGCGAAGCGTAGTATCGATAACGTGAGCCACTGCAGTTTTGACATCCTGCCCGCGATCAAACCACAAAACTTCTACAAACGGATAAGCCGAAGAGGCTCCACCGGCCACAATGAACTGGCTCGCAATGTGCTCTACTGTGAAATGATCGTTAGGGGTGTCGGTCAGTTTGGCAAACTGTTCAACGATAGAACCTGCAACCTCTTCTAACACTGATTGCTCGATACCTCTTGCGCGAATGTGCGGCATTTTTTGTCCTTTAATAGCTCTTTAGTTTGTGTACCGGAATTTTCTAAACGGCATCATACCACGCTTTAAAAGCGTCTAGACTGAGGACTCGCCTTTAGTACGCGATGAATACCATACTATTCGGTAAAAGGGTAAAACGTTCTCACGGCAAATTAAGAATTATACCGAAACAGAATCTCGCACCACCACTTCACGCCATAAATGAGAACACTCTTCCACAAACTTTTTGTGGATAGGATGAAGCTGGTACTCATCTTGCGCTTCAACACTTTCAAATAGCATAAGTTCAGACACGTCAAACGAGTTATCTATCACGTCACGCTTTAGTGTATTGGCAGGCACACCAATGTGAAGCGAGTGAACTTGTGGGATAGCGCGCAACGATTGCAAACCAGCAATGAGCTTTTGCTTATCTTCTGTTGACGTTGGATCTTTCAGCCAGAAGTAAACCATATGAAGGATAGGTGGTAACTCAGCGTTTGTGGTGCGGGACGAATGCGCCATAGCGGGCAATGCAGATAGCGAAGCAAACGCTCCTGCGGTTGCTAAAAATTGTCGTCTTTTTGTATCTGCCATAATAGAGCCTGCTTACCTTAGCTGTAGATTTCTGTCATAAACATTGAACATGCTGATGTTTCTACAATGACATTGGATCTCAATTGAAGCAATAAGAACCCGTTCATCTTCGCGTAAACACACACTTGTGAGCTCTGTCTTTCACTGCGAAATAGATCTGAACTCATTTAGCAAGGTAAGAAAGCGCCAGGAATTTAATATTCTGCATGTTGGCAAGCAACTTGAAAGATACCTAAAGAAACTGAATTTTAAACATGTAAACAACGAGATTTTGACGCTATGCGCTTACCTACCAAACAGCTTATCAATAAAATTGAAAACTTATCTAATGGTCTAACGCCAGAGCAGCTAGCAAACTTCCTCGATATTATTGACGCTATGACGGCACTGGTTGAAGAAGCTGGAGAGTTAAAAGACGATAGCGACAACAAAAATGCTAGCCTCAGTACTGAGCTATCCGTACTCCACTAAGACTGGCCTTTTTAGGATTACCGCTCTGAGGTAACAGCGGTGCTGCTATACCAAGCTGAATACCAATATCAACACCAAGAACGATAAATATTCGTTTTTGCTCATTTGTAGTTCGTTTATGTTCGTTTTATGATGCATTCCTATTAAATGTACATGGGAAGCTGCGTCAGAATTAGCACCTAACGGCCTGTTAGTTGAATGAACGGTTAATGCACTATTGCGCCAACATAAAACGGTTTCAGCTTTCATTCTTCATAACATAGCTCTGTCGCTTCTTTTTCTGATCAATGCGTTGTACTGGTTAAAGATTAAAAGGAAGATTTATGTTACCTCTCACGGAACCAACGCTTTTCCGCCAGTGTGTTGCTGAATTCGTAGGCACGGCAATTCTGATATTCTTCGGTGTTGGTGCCGTTGCAGCATTAGTATTAACAGGCACCTCGTTCGGTCAATGGGAAATCAGTATTGTCTGGGGGTTTGGCGTCGCTGTTGCCATTTATTGTACTGCTGGCGTTTCCGGTGCACATATCAACCCAGCGGTAACTATTGCGCTTGCGCTTTTTCACGGTTTTGAAAAGCACAAAGTTGCCCCCTTCATTCTTTCCCAGTTTTTGGGGGCATTCGCTGCTGCTGCACTTATTTACGGGTTGTATTATCAACTTTTTATAGATTATGAACTCACTCATAACCTCTCGCGCGATAGTGTAGACGCTCTCACAACAGCAAGCATTTTCTCTACTTTTCCCCACAAAGCCCTTTCATTTTGGGGAGCCTTTGGCGTTGAGTTCGTTATCACTGCCGTTTTGATGTTCGCAATACTGGCATTGGGAGATGAAAATAACGGCGCATCCCGTGGAGCCATGAATCCGCTACTAATTGGTATTGTCATTGCTGTCATTGGCTCTTCTTTAGGGCCGTTGACCGGTTTTGCCATGAACCCAGCTCGTGATTTTGGTCCTAAGCTCTTTTCCTATATTGCGGGATGGGAGTATGCGCTTGATGGGGCGAAAGACATCCCCTACTTTATTGTGCCTATTGTAGCGCCTATATGTGGAGCATGCTTTGGCGCTTGGCTGTACCCTGTATTAATAGGTCATTCCCTTTCGCCAGAAAGTCGCGCCTGCACTATTCCAAACGATTGCGAAACTTCCGCTGTTACACAAACTTCTGAAGCGAGTGTTGATAGAGGGTAAGCTAACTATTGATATACGAGCGGCGATGGCCTATTTTACGCCGCGGTTGAACTTACAAAGAAGCATAGCGTGTGTTTTATTTAATAGCAGTTACTGTCCTGTGGGCATTTTCCTTTTCGCTCATAGGCGAGTTTTTGGCTGGCTCAGTAGACAGTTATTTTGCTGTTTTGACACGCATTTTGCTCGCCACACTGGTCTTCCTTCCTTTCCTTAGGCCGGCATTATTGAACCTTAAACAAAAGGTGATTCTGGCCAGTTTAGGTGCTGTGCAATTAGGGCTGATGTACATCTTCTTCTATCACGCATTTTTGTTTTTAAGCGTGCCAGAAGTGTTGCTTTTCACCATTTTTACGCCGCTTTATGTCGCCATTTTGAACGACGCCCTGTTTAAGCGGTTTACCCCGTTTTATTTATTGTGCGCACTTATTGCCACCGCAGGTGCAGGCATAATTCGCTTTGATGGCGTGACTGATAACTACTGGTTTGGTTTTGCCATTGTTCAGGGTGCTAATCTTTCCTTTGCACTAGGACAAGTGGGTTATAAAAAGCTGACCTCGACTTTTACAGCCCAAGTACCCTATCACAACGTATTCGCGTGGTTTTATTTAGGCGCGTTAGTTGTAGCCTTGCCCGCTTTTTTCCTTTTCGGCAACCCAAGTCAACTACCGCAAAATACCGAGCAATGGGGAGTGCTACTGTGGTTGGGTATTGTGGCATCAGGGCTTGGATACTACTTTTGGAACCAGGGGGCACTAGCCGTTTCTGGTGGTACGTTAGCTATTATGAATAACGCACTTATTCCAGCGGGGCTTGTGGTTAATTTACTGCTTTGGCAAAAAGACACCGACTTTTCTCGCCTGCTTCTTGGCGGTGCCATCATTGCTATTGCACTTTGGATGTCTCATCAACACACTAAGAAGCAGAAACAGTTATAAGCCTCAAAAAGGCCAAAGCTACGCAGGACTATACTCACTCACCATGGTGTAGTCTTTGCGCGGCCCAATGACCTGCCACGTAGAGCGCCACACAGGCCACGTTGTGAAGTCATAGCGCACCACGTAATTATCATCGCCGCACAAGTGCTCAGCGTTTGGGTTGGTCGCACTGAAAGAATGAAAATAGCGCTTATCGTCAAATAACACTTCAAATAAACCGGTTTGAGGCTGCTGCCAGAAATACCGACGTTCTGCGAGCATTACGCTTTCGTTAGGCGCAGTTACTTCGCCTTTTTCGTAATACGCCAAGCCGCTTTTTTCTTTTTGTACACTGCCTTCCAGCCAGCTGAATTCAGCCTCGCCAGAAAAGGTAAATACATCGCCATTTCGCTGGATGATTTTGCGCGTTAGCGTCCATCGTCCAGCAAAATCGTCCAAGGTATGAGGAGAATTAACTGTCATTGCGCCGTCCTTACCAAAAATAGGTAACAGTGGCAGAATATTGGTCGCCGCGACCCGGCGTTCCTGGGATTTCTTCAAAGCGCTCATCCCACAAGTTATCGACTGCCAATACCAGACTTAACCCTTCAACCTGAGCAGGTGAATATGTGAAAGTGACATGTGAGAAAAACGCAGAGTCACCGCCGTTTCTAAGCGCATTGGTTTCTTGTTTCCGCCACTCGTTGTCAATGCGCACTTCAACCGTATCGGTTGCAAACCACACCAACCCAAGGGTGGAGCGATGCGGCGGATAGTTAAGCGCGTAAAAGCTCGCGTCTACCTCATCAATTCGATAGTCTTCAGACTTATCTAAATAGGTGTAGCTGGCCACCACATCTGCGCTCTCAAAGCGTTTAATGGCAATCACCTCAACACCTAAGGTTTCGATATCGACTGGGTTTGCACTGCGTGCTGAAGTAGCGTCGAAGCTATACGTCCAATCTGTCAGCTCGTTATCCCAGCGATAAAATACGGCGGTATCAACTTTGAAAGACGTTTTATCAAATGACGCCCCAAACTCTAAGTTTTTACTGACTTCTCGCTGTAACTGGTTGTTACTTCTAAACAGACCGCTTGTGGTGCTGCCGCCTACAGCAGTGTAGCCAGCCACCTGCGTCGCCTCTGCATACGAAAGATAGAGTGTACGCGAAGCATTGCTCCTTGCTTGGGTAAGCCAACTAATATCGCCCACAAAAGACAGCCGGTCGTCGTCGCGATTTGTATCGTCAAACGCCCCACCTAAACGAACGGTAAGCGATTCATTGCTGTTCAACTGAGTTCGATACTCGGGCACTACGCTTATTTTGTAGTAGTCGCGAGAGGTGAAATTGTTCTCTAGCGTGGTTGATGTGATGTCGTCTGCAGTAAGCTGTGCTGCGTAGTTAATACCGAATTCTTGCGAAACATTATGAGTACCGGAAAATGCCAATGACTTCACTTGGGTTTCATGAAACGCCTGAAACGCTTCAGGATTTTCACGTGAGAACACGTAATGGTCGTCATTCTCTCTGTAGTAAGCAGAAACCTCAAAGGTATTTTTCATGCTCTCTTCGCCGTAGCGCTGTTTGTGATTTAGCATGACCAAACGGGTTTGAATGTCTTCTGTTTCGTTTACGTTAAAAGGCGTGTACAAGTTAGGCCAGCCAAAAAACTTTTGCTGAAAGCCATAAAACACGTCGGTTTGTGAGTCTTTACTTGCCAGCTGAATACGTCCAGACGCGCGTTCGAAATTGTGATCGCCATTAGCGATAGAGCCATCACTTTCAGAGCGAGAATACTCCCCTTCAACCCCAACAGACCAACCGGGTAAATCACTAAGCGCGTGCTTTATTGCACCGTGTACACGCTGCAAATTGAAGTTGTTATTACCTACTCCCACTGACACACTGCCTGCTGTTTGGATGGGACGCCAGCCGTAAGACACGGTACCTACAGAGCTATTTACACCGTAAAGCGCGTTATCGACCCCTGTGAAAATACTCGGCTTCGTCAACATTTCTGGCGCAATAGGAATCTCGGCGAAATAGTGCCCCGTTTGCGGGTCGATCAGCGTTGCGCTTCCTATGCGAAAACCCGTGTTTTCGAATATACCGCCGCGAATAGTCACGTCAGCCTGCGCTTCTGCCATGTTCCTTGATTGCAAATCGACTCGCGGATCGTACTCTAAGTTAGATATAGGTGAATTAAACGTCCCTACCGGCTTGTTGTTCGCCGTCGCCGCCCCTTCAATCGTAATTTTTTCTACGCCTTTTTCGCTGCGGTTCACGCCAGAGTTAACGTTTGATGAATCAACACTTTCAGCGGCCATGGCGGTAAAAGGTAAAGTACAAAAGAGCAAAGATAGGATTGTGTGACGCATTCAGTGTCCTAGTTAAAAATTAAGGTTCAGCCTGCAGGCAAGAGTAATAAAAACGCGAAGTGTATAGCATTAGTAGACCGAGGAAAACGCTGCGCAGGTGAGTTTAGACCAGTAAGTTTATTTTTACTCACAGCTCTGCACATTTCTATTTATCAATATAAACAGCCTGTATGAATCTGTAGCAGCCAGCAATAATTATCAATCTCACCTTATTGTCTGCTTACCTTCCTTGCTAAAAGAAACGAGATAACATAACATTCGTGACCTCTACAAAACCTGCCAAAGACACGTAATACCTTGCTTATGCTTGATCTTAAAAGAAGGGATCTCGCGCTTCATCGATGCACTAGATTTTGCGCCCACCATTGTTAGACAAAACAACTCTGGCGGCATGTTCGATAGCTTTGCGATCCGAGGTTTTTCTGGCGATGAAAATAACCCATCGGGTTATCTAATAAACGGTTTCAACGTGCGTGGCTATAGCGGTAATAGAAGCACGGTTAACGTTCAAACCACAAAGATCAACACGCTCTAGAGTGTGTGACTCACAAAGATCCAAGTACCAACCGAAACAAGCACAATGCCACCAAATGTCTCTGCTCGCTTACCTATCAGTGTTCCCATAACACTGCCCAACATAATGCCAATAGTTACCATAGAAAAAGTGGCTATCCCAATTAACGTCGCAGCAATAGCAATGTTCACGTCAATTAGCGCGAGACTTGCACCCACTGCCATTGCGTCGATGCTTGTGCCTAACGCAGTAATACACAACAAAATAAAGGATTGTTTTTGAAACGTCGACTCTTCTTCGGCGGGTTTCAGGCTCTCGAGTACCATATGAATACCTAAACCAGAAAGAATGATTAGCGCAATCCAATGATCCCATGCTTCAACGTATGAAGACGCCGCGCGACCAATGAACCAGCCTATAAATGGAGTTGTTGCCTCTATAAGTCCGAACAAAAGGCCAATTTTGAGGGCAAAACTTAAACGAGGGCGATTGATTTTGACACCTTTGCCTATCGCGGCGGCAAACGCATCTGTTGACATAGCAAAGGCTAGCAAGATAAGAGCGAAGATACTCATAGTTTTAGAACTCCGGTCAGGCTAATTGAGTCCACGACAAATCCGCACGCCTGACCTTTAAGCGTGGACTTATCGATGGTCTCGCCAACCAAGAGGTGTTTGTACCATGGTAATGTGACCAATTATGTTGATACAAACTTTTCCATTCGAAACGGAAACAGGCTACTCCCCAACCGAGGGGCCTACGGTAATACAGCCGCTATAAACTAATCAAGTTGATTGCGACAAACTGTCCAACTTGAGATATAAATGACGGCATGTTCACGCTCTTTCGATTGCACATATTCCACCAGTGGTCATACACTCAATTTTATTAAGTGTCGGCAACCAAGTATTTTTTTCCAGCGTTACGCTTTGCGCCTCTCTCCTACTCATGGACTCCCTGAATAAGCCGTTGTCTTAGCGAGTTAACGATTTCATTGTTCATCCCTTTCCTCTGCCCGTACAATAGAGGCACTTCTTTGTTGCAGCGCCAGTATTTCCGGCTCGCACGGTGTAATTCGACAACTCATTGCTAAAAGAGACTTTTTTATGAGAATTCTACTTTCCATTGCCTTCGCTACCATTCTTGCAGGCTGCGCTACTCTCTCTCAACTGGCAGTTTACACTGTATCTAATGCCGAGTTAGAACAAGTGCTTGATAGCCAAGTGAGTAAGTTGCAGAAGCAAACCTCACTCGCTGGTATTCCTCTTTATTTAGATGTGGAAGATATGACAGCAACTATAGGCCCAGATGGCAGAGACGTGGTTCAGCTAGGCGCTATCGCCACTGCGCGTATTAGTGCATTTGGGTTGAACTACCCTGCAAAAGTAAGTCTAGCTTTGGAAGGCACGCCTTATTACGACAGTGAAGAAAAAGCGATTTTTGTGCGCTCATTGTCTCTACTTGATAGCACAATTGATGCTGGCGGCTTTAAGGGTAATTTAGCCCCTGTAAGTGGCGAATTCATGCAGCTCATCAATGGCTATTTGGCCTCAAATCCAGTGTATCGGCTAGACGCCACCAATAAAGCTGTGAACTTACTATCAACGGTGCCAATGCAGCTCACCGTTGAAGAAGGTAAATTAAGGTTAAGCGCTAAGCCTTAACGCTATTGCCAATGTAATATATCTCTTTAGCTTGCTCCGCGGCGTTAAGCATTTTTTTGCCCCACGCATAGTATTTATCCCCTTCTCAGAAAGGCTTATCCTGCAAGTTGAGCGATGCAAGAGCATTGTTTTCAGTTCTATTTTTAGCTGATTCATTGACTGGCTCACTGCGGCCAGACTCCCCCAAAGTGTACAGCCGCTTCTTGCATAGAGCCCAAATCGACGACGTGACAAAAAACGCCACTCAGCTCTATACGATTAAGATATTGTTGGAACATGGTAATTAAATTCAAGCAGCTCCACTTGAACAATAACACTATTAAGACTTATTATCATTTACTTATATGGTTATCTACTTATAATACGCCCAAGCAGTTAGAGCCATATCAATAATTCCAATCGAGCTTTTTCACTCACTGCTTTTTTTATTACACCGAACATGGCAACCGCTCAGTCTCTGTGAGTACAGGGGCGCTTTGCTATTTTTAAATTGTAGGAAAACACGCTTTATGAAGTTATTAAAATTATCACCAATTGCCTTGGCGATAATGTCGTTAAACGCTGTTGCAGCCAATGAGAGCGACGAGAACAAAGTTGAGCGCATTAGCGTTTATGGTCAGCAGAATCAGCTTATTTTAAATTCTGGTACGGCAACCAAGTCAGACATGGAATTAATTGAAATTCCTGCGGCTATTGTGGTGATAGGTAAAGATCTTGTTGATCAACAAGGCAAAACTGACTTGCAAGAAATCATCAATAATATAAGTGGTTTAAACCAAGCTGGCAACAATTACGGCGTTGGCGACAACTTAGTTATTCGTGGTCTAGGTGTAAGCTATACGCTAGACGGGATGTACGCAGGTGGTGACTTAGGTAATAGTTTTAATCCTACTCGCTCTATGATCAACGTAGAAAGCGTGGAGGTGTTGAAAGGCCCTGCAACGGGGCTTTACGGCATTGGTGCCGCTGGTGGTGTCCTAAACCTAGTTGAGAAAAAACCGCAGTTTGAAGACGCCTTTCACGTCCGCGCTCGCGCGGGAAGCTGGGACGCTCAACAAATTATGTTGGATGCAACAGGGCCACTGTCTGAACACTTAGCCTATCGACTTGTTGCAAACCACGAGTCGAGTGATGGCTACCGAGGTCTGGGCCAAGAAAGAAACGAAGTCTACTCGACCCTTCGTTTTGAGCACACCAAATCGCATACTCTTACTCTTTTTGGTGCCTACATCGACGATAGTGTCCAAATAGACTCAGTGGGCCACCCTGTTCGCATTGTAAATGAAGATAGCATTAATGGTTCACAAACCGATTGGACCGCACTTGTTAACGACAGCGATGCGGACGGCGACGGTGTATTTGGCATTCAGCTAACTGATACGCAGCGCCAAGAACTCGCTAACACCATAACCAATACTGATGGCTTACGCCCTTATGATTTAGGAAGTGGCTCGGTAATCTCGCCACTGTCAAAACCTAATGAAGGTGAAGAAACACGCATCAAAATAAAGTCAGATTGGCAGCTATCTAGCGACACGTTGCTAATACAGCAATTGCAGTATCGCGATTACGAGTCTGAATTTGTTCGTCAAACAGGTGCATACAACTATGTATATTGGAACCGAAATGGAGAGATTAACGCAAACCCTCGCGCACCGCTTGTTATTGACGATGTGCTTTATCCATTTGCAGCGCGGCGCCAAGAATACCGTCGCCAATATGCCGATGAACAGTCTATTCAGTACTTTGCCGATTTGAAATCAAACTGGTCTTACGGCGGTGTGCGCGGTGAACATTTGGTTAGTGCTAACCTTGAATCTCGTGATATTCACTTAAAATCTTGGTCTATTTACGACGCCGACGGTACCAGTGCCGACAATGCCATACCGTATATTTTAGATATTACGAATCCTAACTGGCCAACCGGTGACTTTGACGACTACGCACCATCACTTCGCAGTAACTACGATAAAAAAGTGACCTCAATGGGCATAAGCCTGCAAGAGGTTGTGTATTTCACAGAAAGCCTAACTGGCCGTTTTGGCGCCGCCTTTACTGGCATTGAGCAAGAATACCAACACTTGGGTACTGATCGCTCACCACTTCGCACAGAAGAAGCCGACACCGACGATAAAGGTGTTACTTATAACCTTGGCCTTAACTACCGCATCACACCGCAATTTGCCGTGTTTGCAAATGTTGCTAAAGGACGCACGGCTTATAGCATATTAGGGAGCGTTTCTAGTTCAGAAGAAGACAATCGTCCCGATTCAGAGTCTGAGTCGTTTGACATTGGTGTGCGTTTTACCGCACTGAATGAAGAATTGATTGGGTCAGTCGTTTTCTTTGATACCAGTAGAACTAACCTTCGCTACAGTAACCCATTGTTTAACGATAACCCTGACGATCCAGAGTTCAATATTGATGTGCCGCAGTTCTTCTATGATGACGAAGACAAAACACGTGGTGTAGAGATTGACGTGAACTTTGACATCAACGAAATGTTCTCGATGAATGCTAACGGCACCTATCAAGACGCTGAAACCATTAGAAACAGTAACCGTGGAACTGACACGCCGGTATCAGGCCCAGTTAAAGGTATTCCTGAAAAGTTTGCCAGCGTATGGGGTGAATATCGCGACACCGTATTCGACTTGCCAGGGCAAATTAATGCAAGCCTAGGCCTAACCTACGAAGATGAGCGAACCATTAACTCAACATCGTTTGGCCTGCCCGTTTCTGTGGTAGGAAGCTATAGCGTGTGGAATGCGGCTGCTGGCTATACCGCAGACGACTGGCAGGTGCGCGTAAACGTAAACAACCTGTTTGATAAAACCTATTACTCAAAGGCAATGTTCTTGGGTGGTTTACCCGGCGAAGGCAGAAACGTGACAGTGACTTTCGACTATCACTTCTAAGTTGACCAAACCTAAATTAAAAGCAGATAAAACCAACACGTACTACTTTTAAAGTTGTATCAAAGCGCCGTCATTTTTTGAGGGCGCTTTTTATTTTTTACGTCTAGTCTCTAGAATCTTATTGTTTCTTCGAAATGCGGAATAAACGCATTCCATCCTTTTTCTTTAATGACACGTTGCAATGTATGTTTAGCACCTTCCTCTCCGTGGATTAAGTAAATCTTGGGCAGCGTATTGAAGTGCGACAACCAGTCAATTAGCTGTTCTTGACTAGCGTGTGCTGAAAACCCACCTAACGTGTGGATTTGTGCGCGAACGGCAATATCCTCCCCCGCCATTTTTACATGTGTGGCTCCATCGATTATCTTACGTCCCGGCGTCCCCATCGCCTGAAAGCCGACAAAAACTACATGGGACTGTTTACGCCATAAATTTTGTTTTAAATGGTGTCGAATACGCCCACCGTTGCACATACCGCTGCCCGCAATGATTATGGCACCGCTAACCACTTTGTTAAGCGCAATCGACTCTTCTGTTGATGTGGTATAGCTTAATATGGGCAACAATGAATGTAAGCTCTGATTTTGGCTATGAACGCGCTCGGCACTATCGGAAATAGCATCGAGATCTTCTTCGTTATAAACATCTTGGTAGCGGTGATAAATTTCAGTGACCGCAATCGCCATTGGACTGTCTAAAAACACCCGCTGCTGCGCTAATTTGCCTTGTTGATATAGCTCACCTAATCGAAATATGATCTCTTGGGTGCGCCCTACCGCAAATGATGGAATAAGAATGTTTCCGCCATTTTCACTGGCTTGTAAAATAACCTGTTCAAACTCATCTAGGGTGGCTTCCATTGAACGATGGTTGCGATCGCCATAGGTAGACTCTAAAAGTACGATATCCGCTTCTTTTATTATATCCGGATCGCGAAGTAACGCGGCTTGCGAATTACCGAGATCGCCAGAAAAGACTAACTTTTTAACGTTACCGTTTTCAGTGATACATATCTCTACTATCGCCGAGCCAAGAATATGCCCGGCGTCAGCAAAATTAAGCTCAACGTCTTGGGTTATTTTACGTTTGGTGTAATAGCGAATGGGTATGCACTGCTTTAACACGCCATCAACTTCTTCTTTGCGATATAATGGTTCGATAAGGGGTTTACCCGAACGCTGACGACGTTTATTTTCCCATTCTGCGTCTCGTTCTTGTAAAGACGCAGCATCTTTTAACAAGACTTCAATGAGATCCGCAGTCGGCCGAGTCATATAGATTGGGCCGCTATAGCCCTCTCTTAGTAAAATAGGCAAACGGCCAGAATGATCAAGGTGTGCATGAGACAATATCACCGCATCAAGCTGACTGACATCCACTGGCAAGGGTTTATGGTTTTTCGCCTCTTCATCACGCCTACCTTGATATAGGCCGCAATCTAACAACAAGGTGCTATGTTCAGTTTTGAGTAGATGCATAGACCCTGTCACACCTTCCACTGCGCCTAAAAAAGTAAGTGATGCCATATCAGGCTCCTTCCATTGTTTTCGAGTTATTCTGACTGTCGCCGTGTATTAAGTTTGCTGTTGTTATACTGTCTTCAACTTGTTGAATACGCACAAAGACTTTGACCCACATTTGTACTATCTGCAGCAGGTACTCCATGCACTCAGTGGCATCTGTCATTTGGGTAACAGCAATGTCACCTTGTGTTGCCCCCATCACAAGTGCTGATTTAACTTTGTGGTGTTCTTTGTCGAGTAAGTCAAACTGAAGACTTAGCGCATCACTACTTTCAAATTGTCTCCAGCGCACCATACGCATGAACTCGTTAGTTACCGATAGATAGTTAAGCAGTTGACCTTCCAGCTCAGCCTTGGTGAGGACATCCCGACGCCTGCTCACTGCAGAAATAGCGAGTGCCTTTTGCGCGCTAGATAGCATGTAGTGCTCTACTCGCATGAGCGAGGCCAGTGCTTTTGTGGTTTCTTCACTTAAAGCTGCACGCTCTACGTCTACAATAAATTGCGATATGTGTTGGCATAGCGCCTCAACGCCATGTATGTCGTTTTCAACGGCAGTTATTTCACTACTTTGTTGAGAAAACAGTTTGGGGTAAACATGTAAAAAGCGGTCAGATACTGACAACAATTCTAAGATGAGCGCGTTTACTGCCAGGTCAGGGGTTTGAGCAATATTTTTGTCCAAATGCTTAGGTTTTGAGGCCTCTTCTTCAAGAGATACAAACCGCTGCTCAAGAAAGCTTGCAAGCTTGTCGTTCAGAGGAAAGATAAGTGCTACACCCAGTAAATTAAACAGTGTATGGAAAATGGCTAAGGTGATTCCTGGGTCAGCGTCTATTTCTGCAACCGCCGTTATCCAATGGATTAGCCCAAACAACAGCGGTAAAATAAGCGCAGCCACAACAGCGGTCGCTACGTTAAACACAACTTGTGCAGCGGCAACGCGCTTCGCGCTAGAGGTAGCGCCAATTGACGCGAACATAGCCGTAGAGGTTGTGCCTATATTTGCACCAATAACCATTGCGCCGGCGGCATAAATACCCACCATGCCTGAAGTTGCCGCGGTGATGGTAAGCGCGATAGATGCACTAGATGACTGGGTTAGCACGGTCATTACAAAGCCAATCACTAGGTACATAAGAAAACCTTCAACGCCTTCAGCTTTAAACTGACTAAGATCAAAGGTACTTACTATTCCTTCAAAGGCTGTTTTTAAACTGTCTATCCCTACAAAGAAAAGACCAAAGCCGGCGATGGCGATACCGACTGACGCTAAACGGCTATTGGGCTTTAATAATTTCAGGATCATGCCTACGCCTATCATAGGCAAAGCAACGGCCTGAATATTTAATTTAAAGCCTACCATTGCGACAAGCCAGCCTGTCATGGTGGTGCCGATGTTGGCGCCGTACACTATACCTAAGGCATGGCGCATACTCAGTAAACCGGCGTTAACAAAGCCTAAAGATGCCACGGTGACTGCACTTGAAGATTGCACCAAAGCTGTCATTGCCGCACCCGACACCACGCCTCTAAATGGCGTTTTGCTCCATTTAGCGAGCAAGGTACGCAGCGCATTACCTGCTGCCAACTTAAGCCCTTCAGTCATCATTCCGATGGCCAGTAAGAACAGACCTAACCCACCAATTATACTACCCAGCAGTACGACACTTTCCATCTACCAGCCTCTTTGCTTTATTCATCGCCGACCATTCGCTATTTATGATCATTTCTTCTGAGCACTTCGCCAATAAGTAAAAGTCGCGGTTGGCGCTTCATGTCTTCATAAAAGTATAGATAAGAGTACAATGCGCGTAAGTCTCATTGTTTGTTCTTGGTCAAACAATGAAGAAATACAGCAACGCAATGCACAGCCGTTCAGGGGTTCAACTTAATGATTGAGCACTAGGCAAATGAGTAATAAACCACGGCTACGCAACAAAAGGTGATGGAAGTGACAGAACGTATCAAAACGCTAGATGAATTCGCAAAGCATGTAGATTACTCTTTGCTCGACACGCTCAGTCCAGATCCACAAGCAACCCTTGATGGTAACGACCATGACCCGCGCCAAGTGTTTTCAGGTCACTATGTGCCAGTTACTCCGACCCCATTAACTGCACCGACGTACGTTGCTCATAGCGAAACGCTGTTTGCCGAATTAGGCTTAGACGATAGCTTGGCAACATCTAAAGATTTCACTCAGCTGTTCTCAGGGGACATGTCGGATGTACCTGCTCCAATGAAGCCCTTCGGCTGGGCAACCGGCTACGCACTTTCTATTTACGGTACGGAATACACACAGCAGTGCCCGTTTAGAACAGGTAACGGCTACGGTGACGGCAGAGCAATTTCTATCGTTGAAGCAGTATTAAACGGCAAGCGTTGGGAAATGCAGTTAAAAGGTGCTGGTCGCACGCCTTATTGTCGCGGCGCAGACGGGCGCGCCGTATTGCGCTCAAGCGTGCGCGAATTTTTAGTGCAAGAACACATGCATGCGCTTGGCGTTCCTACCTCACGCTCTCTGAGCTTGTTTATGTCTGAATCAGACACGGTAGACAGGCCGTGGTATCGCGAAGGGTCTCATTCCTATGAACCTGAAGTGATGGTAGAAAATATAACGGCTATTTCTACCCGCGTGGCGCCCTCCTTTTTGCGCGTAGGCCAAATAGAGCTTTTTGCTAGGCGAGCTCGCTGTAACGAACACAGCGAAGCGTTAAACGAACTAGAAGCCATTGTTAAGCACCTTATTGAGCGAGAGTACTCAAGTGAAATTGACACAACCACGTTGTTTGAAGAGCAAGTGGAAACGCTGGCTACACTATTTCGAGACCGGCTAACGCGTCTTGTTTCTGGTTGGGTTCGAGTCGGTTATTGCCAGGGCAATTTTAATAGCGATAACTGCGCCGCAGGAGGCTTTACGCTGGATTATGGGCCATTCGGCTTTTGTGAGTTTTTTGAAGCAGACTACCAACCTTGGACAGGCGGCGGTCGTCACTTCTCGTTTTTAAACCAGCCCATTGCTGCGCAAAAGAACTTCGATATGTTCTGCCGCTCACTGATGCCGCTACTTGAAGGCAACAGTGAACAGCTCTCAAAGCTTAACGAGCTCAACGACGGTTTTTCTGGCGTGATGGAACGCGCCATGGAGAGTATGTGGGCAACAAAGCTTGGCATTGCCAGCTACGACCACGACTTACTAATTAAGCTGCTGCAATTAATGCTGCGCACAGGCGTGGACTACAATCTGTTTTTCCGAGAGCTATCGTCAATGCCTGAAGATATGACGAGCTTGACGAAAAGCTTTTACTACCCGCCTAAAGCAGAGGTCATGACAGAATGGGAAGCATGGCTACAAACGTGGCGTGAGCGCATTGAAAAGGACGCCGAAACACAAGGTGATGTTACAAACGCTATTGCTGCTACCGCAGAGAATATGCGCAAAGCAAACCCTAAATTCACATGGCGCGAATGGTTAATTGTGCCTGCCTATAAAGCCGCAGAGAAAGGTGACTTTACGCCAATTCACGAACTTCAGAAGATACTTACTGCGCCTTATGATGAGCAATCAAAAGAGGTAGAGAATAAGTACTACCGGCTGCGCCCACTTGAATTCTTCAGTACTGGCGGAGTCGCGCACTACAGCTGCTCTTCGTAAGAAAGAGCAGCTTAATTTTAGTTTACTTATAAAGAGTCAATCGATTCGCTAGGCTCAGTAAACCACACCGGGCCATCTTCGGTCATATAAAAGTGATCTTCTAAGCGAATACCGAACTCGTTTGGTACTACGATCATAGGTTCGTTACTAAAACACATACCAGATGCTAGCGGGTGAGGATTGTCTTTTACCAAATACGGCCATTCGTGAATATCCATGCCTATGCCGTGCCCGGTTCGATGAGGCAAACCTGGTAAGTTATAGTCTGGTCCTAAGCCATCTTTAGCTAAGCTGTCTCGCGCAGATTTATCCACATCGCCACAGGGAACACCAACTTTTGCAGCGTTAAATGCGGCAAGCTGCGCGCGCTTTTCGCTTTCCCATAATGCTCGTTGCTTATCGGTTGGCTCACCAAAACAATAGGTTCTCGTGATATCAGAGAGGTAGCCATGCACCTTACAGCCAGTATCAATCAATACTAAGTCGTTCTTCTTTAGTACTTGAGGGTCTTTAACGCCGTGGGGAAACGAGGTGGCTTTTCCAAAAAGTACAATGCAAAAATAGTTACCAGCAGCCCCCACTTTCTTATGTGCATCGTTAATAAATGCTTCAACTTCTGTCGTGGTAATGCCTTCATAAAGCATACTGGCAGTCGCTTTGTGCACAGCTAGGGTCATGTCCATAGCGCGTTGAATAAGCGTGAGTTCACTTTCAGATTTGTGCATGCGACAGTGTGCTGTTACCTCTGCACCATTGATAATTTGCCAAGATTGGCCAAGCATCTTGTTCAAACCATCTACGATAAAAAACTGGGTCGACTCATCCACACCCAGTTTATCGCCTCCAGCGGTGTTCAGTTTATCTAGCATAGCTATGACAAGCGCATATGGGCTCTCGTGCTCTTGCCAGCCAATTATGTCGCCTTCCACTAATTTGCGTTCGTTTAAAGAGTCGATCTCAAAGGTAGGAGCTATATATACAACGTCACCTTTTGCAGGTAAAAGCGCACCGACTAAACGCTCACTGGCGTACCACTGCATACCTGTAAAATACGCTAAGTTAGTACCCGCGTTTAAGTAGAGCGCACCAATGCCATTTTCCTGCATATAATGCTGCGCCTTGGCAATTCGGGCTTTGTATTCAGAGAGCTCTATGGGGCGCAGATCGCCTGTCATGTTGACAAGGCTATCTAAAGCCTGCTGTGGTGTTTTTGTGCCTATTATTTTACCCATTTTTTTCGTCCCTACACTGGCGCAAGGCTGATTGCCTGTTGGAATGGTCATCAGCCCGCCTTAAATATGAATTTATTAAAACGGGCTCACTGTACAACATTCAATAGAAATGTCGAGATAAGCAGAGATGGCTAGACCTTTTGTACAGCTTGTACAGCGTACCTAAAGATAAACACTCGCTAATGACTCGCTGTGCTTCACAGTGCACTTTTCCACGCAGCCTCTGGTAGCAAGTACAAGCCTTTTTCGCTTTTTGCGCCTTCATTTACGATATAGCCGATACCCGCCGCCATAACGGCCAAAGTTACGTCGAAGGCATTGATGCTGTCACCATAGCCCGCAGTTAAGTTAAACATAGAGCCATCGGCTAGAAGATACAGTGTTTTATCGCCCAGTTTATAGGCATTTACATAAGGCATTGGCTCACTGTGAGTAGCGTTGTTTTTAAGATAAGGCACATCAATTTCTTGGGCTACATGGCCTACATTTAAAATAAATGTTCCGTCTTTCATGTTGTCTAGATGACTCGAATTCACCACGCCATACGCGCCAGTTGCAGTGGTAATAACGTCAGCTTGACTAGCCGCTTCATTTAAATCAACCACTGGCCAGCCGTCGTATTTCGCTTGAAGCGCTCTTGCTGGATCAAGTTCTGCAACTTGAACCTGTGCCCCAAACGCTTTAGCCGAGGCGGCAACGCCCTGCCCAACCAAGCCATAACCAATAACAACCACTACTTTTTCGTGCAGGGTTAGATGAGTGGTTTGGAAGAAGGTTTGCCATGCGCTTAAGCCCACCATGTGCCTGTTGTGAAGCCCTTCTTTTACCGGCAAATCATCCCAGTTAAATATTGGATAGTTTGGCGCCATACCATTTAAACGGTTAATGCCAGAGCCCGTTGCTTCTAAGCCCGATACAATGCTCGGTACTGGTTTATTTGCTTTTATATTTTCGTGAAGTCGAGTTGTCAGATCTGCGCCCATTTCACACAAATGGGTAGGCTGCCACGCCAGCGCTTTATCGAATGACTCAGACCAGTCAGCCTCGCTCATATCACGCCATGCATGGGCCGTTGCGCCTTTATCAACAAGGTAAGACACCACGTCATCTTGCACCGTAGTGGGGTTACACGTGGTAAGAAAAATGTCGCATCCTCGTGAAAGTAGCCCTTCAACCAAAGGCGCCATTTTCAAATCTAAATGCATGTTGCAAGCAAGTTTAACGTTCGACAGATTGGGAAGTGATGCAATGGCATTACGAGTGCGCGGCATATGAAGGCTAGCCCACGCCAACTCTGCTTGAAAATCTTGGTACATGAAAAGGATACTCTGAGAAAATGAAAAGCAGAATCATACGTGAGAATGCTGTATTTATAAATCAGCTAGATACTTCCCTTTATTTATCCTCTTGGTTATTTCCTCTTATTCTGAATCTTCCTCCCAAAGCACCACTTTGTTGCGACCTTTTGCTTTCGCTAGGTATAAGGCTTGGTCTGACTGTTTAATGAGAACATTTATATCCTCTTCGCCTGGCGAGGTTCCTGCCACACCTATACTTACTGTCACTCGTATGAATTTGTTAATGTCGTGGGTGAAAAGGTGTACGCGGAGATTCTCGGCAATTTGCTTGGCGTAATGCACCCGAGTATTGGGCAAAAATACCAAAAACTCTTCGCCGCCCCAGCGAAAGGTAATGTCAGAGCCCCTAACTTGCCCTTTAATTTCTTCAGCGACTTTTTTCAGCACCTTGTCACCCATGTCGTGACCATATTTATCGTTGATACCTTTAAACCAATCAATATCAATGAGCATAACCGACATGAACTTATTACTGCGCTTTCCCATCTCCCAAATAGGATAAACCAAGTCTTCAAAAGCTCGCCGATTATAAAGCGACGTAAGTGGATCGAGCCTTGCGTCACGCTCGGCGTTTCTGCGCGCTTGCTGTACTTGTTTGTAGTTAAATGCCAGTGAGATAGATAGTAAAGACATTTCCAACACCATGCCGATTTCAATGCCTCTAAATGCCCATTTCGAGTATGGAATAAGCCCCCATGTGGCTAGACTCGACACCATCGCACCGCCGGTTCCGCATAAAATGGCTGGAAGGAAAAATTTAGCTAATGTGTCGCCATTACGGTAGGCAAAAATTCCTATCAACAACATCCAAATCGCTATTGTTGTTAAAACGGCAAGCTGCGACATCACCGCGAAAGAGCGACTTCCAATCAACACAATGATGACAGCGAGTGCGCCCAATGCGCCATAGATATACTTCCGACACCGATAGAGCTTTGGTAGATAGAGTTGGGTATTAAGAAACTCGATGGTGAATCTTACCGCACTGAACAAATACAAAAACATTAGCGCGGGCAAAAGCCACTGTTGAAGGAATATCGATTCTGACCAAAGCCACCAGAAACCATGACCGGTATAAGTGAAGTTAAATAGCAAAAACGAGAGAAGGTATAAGGAATAAAGCAGGTAGCGCCGTTCTTTGAGATAGGAGTATAGAACCAAGTTGTAGACCAATAAAATAACGAGTGCGCCGTACAACGCGCCATAAAAATACGCATTTTCCGTTGTCTTGTTTTTGGCAACTACTGGTGGCCCTACATATATGGGGATCGTCATAGGATCTTCAGAGGAAAATCGAAAAACCACCAGCGTTTCAGGTTGGGTAAATCGATAGAATACGGAAGGCATTCTTGCGTCGTCAAAGCGAGCACTATGCACCTGATTATCACCAAGTTTTACATGACGCTTTCTTTGACCGTTTTCGAAAAAATAGAGGTCGATATCGTCTAGCCACGCATTATCTATTTCTATTTTCAGAGGAAGAAAAGGTACGTTTATTGGGCTATTTTTAGCAATACGAGTAACAAGAACACCATATGTATCTAATTCAACAGCCAACACACCCCAAACCGTGTTACCAGTGAACCCATAACTAACGCGCCCTTTAGTATTTTTTATAAGTGTATTCTGCTGATATTTAGTCAGGATGTCTTCAGCAGTAAGCTGACTACCTTCCTCGTAATACATCCACAGCTTGTCGTTAACTAACTGCATTTTATCTAAAGACGCAGTACTTTTAGCGTAAGCGTGAGAGAGCCCGCCCCACAAGCAATTAACTATTACAAAACCAATAAATAAAAGAAGTGCTTTCATACATCAATTCTTTTGAATAGGGGCTTTTGAACACAGGGCTAGCTTTTGTATCGGCACCCCTTTCTTATATAAATATTAAGTTACGCTTATCAAAACCGTTTGTGAATAGGTTAAATTCATCAATATTCTACAAATGCGTTTTTATGTTGTTTCGTTTCCACATGTAAAGGCTTACGTATCTTTTATGCTTAGTTTTATTACCAGCACGCTGATTCCTGTTTTGATCCTTCTGTTAATGGGATGGCTATTTTTTCGCATTAAATGGCTCAATGAAGGGTTTATAGAAGCTGGATCTAAACTGGTATTTAACGTTGCGCTCCCTGCGCTGTTATTTCTATCGATAGCGCGAGCAGACTTTTCTAAAGCCGCCAACCTATCGCTGATAGGCGTTGGGGTTATGGGCACGCTCATTGTTTTTGCCGCTCTGATGATTACCTCTCATCTGACCGTACATCCGTACAAAGCCAGAGGTGTGGTTGTACAAGGCGGTTTCAGAGCCAATATGGGCATTATTGGCCTTGCTTATTGTGCCAATACCTATGGGCAAGAAGGGCTTGCTGTAGCCTCGGTCTATATGGGGTGTATTACTATATTGTTTAACGTATTGTCTGTCTTTGTTCTTAATTTTTATCAAGGCACGTCGCGTTCTTTATTGGGTCAAGTTACTGGCATGGCGAAAAACCCGCTGATTCTTTCTATCGCGGCAGCGCTCCCCTTTTCTTACTTCGAATGGCAATTGCCCACCACCTTGATAAAAACCGGTGAATACTTTGCGCAGCTAACACTGCCACTTGCACTTATTTGTACCGGTGCTTCCCTACAGTTCCGCTCATTCTCCAGTGACTGGTTTAACATTGTGCTTAGCACAACCAGTAAATGCGTGGTTTATCCCACCATATTAGTCGCGTTTGCCTATGCTTTTGGATTTAGAGGTATGGAACTGGGCATTGTTCTTCTTCTCGCCATTTCACCTACTGCTGCAGCAAGCTATGTCATGGTTAGAAACTTAGGCGGTGATTATCGTTTGGCGGCAAGTATCATCGCAGTGAGCACATTGGCATCTCTGCCTATTACCGCCCTCGCCTTTGGAATATTAAGTAAACTACAGCTGGTGTGATGAAAATACGTCTTTGTTAAGCGCATTTTAAGTTTATAAACAGTGAAGAGTGAAGCTATTGATGTGTTGTTAGACGGTATTGGAAACTAAAAGCGCCGGGTAACTCGACGTTAACCCGGCGAAAAAGGCGTAACAGACGTCGCCCTAATCTGCTTCGATCTCACCCTCTTCAATGGCCACAACGCGACGTGCTTCAACGTAGGTTTTAATAGCCCAAAGTGTCTCTTGGTCTAAGATAGGATCGGTTTGACCTTCAGGAATACCGCCAAGTGCAGGCATGCCTTTCGCCGAGCCAAAACGCAAGCGCTCAACGAACCATTCGTCGTCTTCAAAACTTTCTGGGTCGAGTTCACGAAGGTCTGGGTTTATTCCGCCAGACTGCGCGTGCAAGCCGTGACAACCTGCACAGTTATTTGCATAAGCTGACTCACCAAACTTGATGACCTTCGTTTTGGTTTCTTCATCAAGGCTTCGATATGGGTTTTCAAACACCCAGCCATTTTCAGACTCATCGCCATCAGTGATTGGCGGCATAGCTGAGCTATCTGCTCCTTGAGGGATAACATTTCCATGTGCAAGCACGTGGCCAGACAAGCCAGTTACCACGAGTGCCGCAAACAACATCGATATTTTTGTTTTCATAATTCATACATCCTCAAAAGACTATGAATTAAGTATACGTACGAGGAAATAAGGGGTAACTCTACTTTGGTTTTGAAAGGCTCCTCCTTTGGTAGGAGGCCACAATGATAGCCACTGAAAGCGCAAGCTTTACAATTGCTGCTTCAACGTTAGTGCTAAAGTCAGAGTCGAAATAACGCCCATAAGAATGATGAAGACTTACCTTGCTAACAGGTAAATGAATAGGTGAAGAAAAAAAGGCCAGCGCACCTAGGCGCTGGCCATGTATTAATCACTATTTACTGCTCAGCTAAGGTTAGTTTTTTGCCACCTGCTGATAGCGCTTAGGCAATTTAAACGTCCACACGGTGCCGCCTTGGTTGAAGTGCTTCACGCGTTTTGCAACTTCACCGCCCCATAATGGCACTGCGCCGCCCCATCCAGATAGTACAGAGATGTACTGCTCACCATCCATCTCCCATGTCACTGGAGAGCCAACAATACCTGAGCCAGTTTGGAACTTGTAAACCATTTCGCCAGTTTTGTCGTCAAAGGCCATAAGATAACCTTCAGGGTTACCGGTCCAAACCAAACCACCACCTGTAGTTAACACGCCGCCCCAAAGTGGAGAGAAGTTGTTGTAGCGCCAAACGGTTTTACCTGTTTTAGGGTCAATCGCTTTAAGTACGCCGATAAAGTCCTCATTCACTGATTTGATGGTGAAACCCGCACCAAGGTACGCTGCACCTTTTTTGTAAGAGGTAGGCTCGTTCCAGATATCCATTTCCCATTCGTTTGAAGGCACATAGAAGAGTTCAGTATCCTTTGAATAGGCCATTGGCATCCAGTTTTTACCGCCTAAGAACGCAGGGCGAGCAACAACCTGTGCGCCTTGTTTACCATCAGCTGATTGCGCTGGGCTTCCTGGGCGATTTTCTTCAATGTAGATAGGTCGACCTTTTTCATCCAGTCCCTTTGCCCAGTTTAATTTATCAACAAACGGGAAGCCGCGGATAAAGTCACCGTTTTCGCGGTTAAGGACGTAGAAAAAGCCGTTTCTGTCGGCGGTTGCCGCCGCTTTCACTGTCTTGCCGTTTTCCTGGTAATCAAACGAGATAAGCTCGTTTACGCCATCGAAGTCCCAGCCATCGTGCGGCGTGGTTTGGAAGTGCCACACAATTTTTCCTGTATTAGGGTCGATAGCTAAGCGCGACGACGAGAAGTAGTTATCGCCCGGACGTAGGTGAGAGTTCCACGGTGCAGGGTTACCCGTACCGAAAAATAGCAAGCCTGTATCTGAGTCGTAAGTACCACCTAGCCACGTTGCTGCACCACCGGTTTTCCATAAATCAGCAGGCCATGTTTTACCTGGCGCGCCACCTGAAATACCATTTTCGGTTTTCTTACCGTCTTTCCATAAGTACCCCATGTGCCCTTCAACGGTAGGTCTAACCCATAGCTGTTTGCCAGACTTCGCGTCGTAAGCATACACTTTACCGACGATACCGAATTCACCACCGGAAATCCCTGTAATGACTTTTCCATCAACTACAATAGGCGCTGCAGTAATGGCGTAGCCCGCTCGATAGTCTTCAACCTTTTTCTTCCAAACGGTTTTGCCCGTGTCTTTATCCAGTGCTACTAACTTGGCATCCAAGGTGCCAAATATGACCAGATTATCGTAGAGCGCAACGCCACGGTTTATCACGTCACAGCAAGGCATAATGCCGTCTGGCAAACGCGCTTCATATTGCCATAGCTCTTCACCAGTTCTCGCATCAATGGCCCACACACGAGAGTAAGATCCGGTTACATACATCACACCATCTTTTACCAGAGGCTGCGATTCTTGACCCCGCTGCTTTTCACCACCTAATGAGAACGCCCACACAGGACGTACTTCTTCTACTGTATCGCGGTTAATGGCGGTTAGCGGGCTATAGCGCTGAGCTTTCAAGCCCATTCCATACGTCACTACGTCGTCAGTGGTAACGTGGTCATTTTGAATATCTTTGTCGGTGACAACAGCATGGACAGGAGTTAACGCACTTGCACAAACCAGCATAGATAAGGCAAGTTTTTTAATTGGCATATTATTATTCATAACGGTTCCTAGTTGCATGTAGGCCATAAATGGTCTGTTTCAGACTATTCGTTAGGATTAGCATAGCTAGGGGGGATGTCGATGCCTATGCAACAGCGGAGTGATTTGACTCCTCCTTTAGGAGGAGGAATGAAGGGCTATTTTCCCTTTTGTTTAACACCTTTACGCTTTCACGTCTTTTTAAACTAATGCGTGACTGATAACGGCGCTAGAGGTAAAAAGGCAATTGGCCATAGAGTTATTGCCTAATGTACTATCGCTCTGAACGCTATTGGTCACATGCTTTTATACTGAATTATCTTATTCTGAACTTTCATTCCCCGCAAAATAAGGCGGCATCTCGTAAATAGTTTTGTATTTCTCAAATAACCGTTGCATATCACCCTCTACCACCATTCGCGTAATTACATCACCAATTTCATAGCCAAGCGCGCGATAATTAGTATGAACAGCAAGTCCTATATCCCACTTTTGCTTTCCAATGAGCGGAAACGCGTTGCTTGCAAGGCGATATTGCTCATTATCAACAAACTGACTGAGGTAGGATATTTGCGAGCGCAATCCCATTACCGCTTCGACGGTTCCTGCTTTCATTGCGTCAAACGCTTCTGCGTTTGAGCCATAGTGCGATGTTTTTTCTCGCAATCGGCCGCCAAACGCTGACGTTAAGTAAAAGTGGGGAATGCTGTCTATTTCCGCACCAATCGTGTGATACTGAAACATGCCCATGGTTTCCACTTCGGGCAAAGTGTGCGTGTTGTGAATGATTTGCCAGCTTTCACGCTGATAAGGGGCAAACATATGAACAAGCTCATTAACCAACAAGCCCACATCGTCACGTTTTTGAGAAAAGCTTGGGTCGTAAGGCGCGCGCATCATCACATCAGCCTTAATGCGATGAATTATATGGCCCTTCCATAGGTAATTTCTGAAATCGTCCTCTGTCGTTTCACCTGGTGTCATCCATATCAGTTCTAGCTCAACACCAAGGGCGCTCGCGATTTCACGGGCGATATCAATATCAATACCTGTGGGGTTGTCGTTTTCAATAAATGAAAATGGAGGATAGTCGGTGTACACCGCAATTCTAATTAAACCGCTGTCTTTAATATCGTCTAACGATCTTGCTTCCCCGAACGCAGAAAGCGCAGAACCCGTTATCAGGCAGAGTAAAATGAAAATAACTCGAAAAGGTTTAACTAACTGCACAGCTTACCCGCTTATTCAATCGAACTTCTTAAGCATACTAAGGGGTTAGCGTGATTTTACTAATGCTACTTTAGCGCCATAGCATTCCTCCTTTAGGAGGATGTTCTTCGGGAAAATTGCCATATACCCTTATGTCAGACAAACAGATATCAGCAAAAGCATGCAGCTGAGCTCGGGGTGGTATATGGCAAAGGGTGTAAAAAGCACGGTTGAAAGACGATTAACCGGTAAGCGTTATCAAAAGTGTGTAGCGTCACTTTTTTGCTGCGTTCTGTTGTCGTTATTTAACAGCGCGCTCGCATTTAATGAAGCGCAATCTTCACAGGCTCAACAAGCTGCACCTCAGGCCTCTTTTGCCACTATTGTGGTCATTTACATAAAAGTTGCAGGCACATCTCCACCAGGCACACCAGACTATTTAAAGTCCCCCAGCAATGAGGGGACAGCTGGCGCAAGTGTGGCGATAGAAGATGCCAATATCACGGGAAAATTTCTTGGTTATCAGTTTGAGTTAACTGAAATCAGTGTGCCTTCTATCGGCGAACTGCAAGCTTCTTTAGCTAAAACACGCCAGCACTCTGGTTTAAGTGCTAACACAAATCACAAAGAAATAAGCAGCAATCGGCAAGGCAACATTGCACCCGTTGTACTACTGGACATGCGAAGCAGTGATAAGGTAAAGGCTGCCTCAATTGAGCCGTTGATTGCCACTATACAAAGCACGCTTCCTAATGCCGTATTTTTTAACGTAGCTAATAGCGATGATTTGCTGAGACAAAATTCATGTCGCCTGCCCTTGTTTCATACAATCCCCAGTTATCAGATGAAAGCCGACGCGCTAGCCCAGTGGTTTCGCACTAAGCGTATTGACGAGATATTTGCAGTTTACGGAAAAACCGCTGACGATGCTGCATACCTAGCCGCGTTCAAACGCAGCGCTAAGAAATTCAAGCTTTCACTTGTTGAAACTAAACAGTGGCAGGACAGTTTTGATTTACGCAGGGCTGCCTTTGCTGAAATTCCTCAATTTACGCGAACAACAGAAACCTATCAGGCTGTTTTTACCGCCGATAGCGCGGCGCAATTCGCGTATAGCCTACCCTTTAACACCTATTATCCCGTACCTGTGGTAGGCGCTGCCGGCCTAAAAGCACTAGGTTGGCACTTTACCCACGAACAATGGGGCGCACGTCAGCTTCAAAGCCGTTTTAACGATACGTTTAACAGACACATGAATGAAGTCGACTTCGCCGCGTATCTTGCGGTAACGGCGGTGGCAAATGCTGCGCAACAGGGAAGCAATTTAACGCAGCAGGGAATACTTAAAACCTTGCTTAGCGACCACTACACGCTGGGTGCCTATAAAGGTCGCCCTCTTTCTATTCGCCCCTACACCCACCAATTTCGTCAGCCTATTGCGCTGGCCCACGAAGACGCACTGGTGACTCATGCGCCCCTTGAAGGCTTTCTGCACCAAACCAACGAACTGGACACATTAGGCGCAACACACACTACCTGTAAGGACAAGTTATGAGCTATCGCTTTGCACTCTTGCTTGGCAGTTCAATGGCAGCCTTTGCCTTAGCACTTCCTCAAGCCTTTGCATTTCCTCAGGCGTATGTCACTAACGAAAAAGACAACACGCTATCTGTCATTGATATGACGACATTTGATGTGATTGAAACTATCGAGGTTGGAGAGCGCCCCCGAGGGTTTATTTTAAGTGCAGACCAGTCCCACGCGTATATTTGTGCCTCTGATGCTGATCGCATTCAAATTATGGATTTGTCTACCCATTCCATAGTCGGCGATCTTCCCTCAGGTGCAGATCCTGAAACCATAGCATTACATCCTAACGGCACCACTATTTACACAGCTAATGAAGACGATGCCCTTCTTACTGTTATCGACATTCCAACGGCTCAGGTCATTTCTCAGATAGATGTGGGCGTAGAGCCTGAGGGGCTGGCAGTGAGTCACGACGGCAGCATAATGGTCGTCACATCAGAAACCACTAACATGGTGCACTGGATAGATACCAAAACGCACGAAAATATTGCAAATAGCTTGGTTGATGCAAGACCCAGAGATGCTCACTTTACCAGAGATGACAAGTACCTTTGGGTAAGCTCTGAAATAGGTGGCACCGTCAGTATTTTCGATACTGCTACTAAGCAAAAAGTGAAGACCCTTTCCTTTGCCATTAAAGGCGTTTATCGCGACAAGGTTCAGCCAGTGGGTATTGTGCTTATGAAAGATAAGCCCTACGCCTTCGTGGCGCTTGGCCCAGCGAATCGCATAGCGGTCATCAATACCGATACCTTTGAAGTGGAAGACTACATTTTGGTTGGGCGACGAGTGTGGCAACTAGCGTTTAATCAAGATCAGTCCTTATTGCTGACCACTAACGGTGTGAGCGGTGATGTTTCTGTCATCAATACCCACACGTTAAACGTAGAGCATACGGTAAAAGTGGGGCGTTACCCTTGGGGCGTGGCGGTTAAATGGAAATAGCAGTTCAGGCGGTTTCACATCAGTACGGCGGCCATCACGCGCTGGACAATATAAGCCTTTGCCTAAAACCAGGCTTAACCATGCTGCTTGGGCCAAATGGCGCAGGCAAAAGTACCTTATTTGCGCTTATTACGGGCCTTCAAAAACTCACGCAAGGCAGCATTACCTTTGATGGTGCTACACTGTCTCAATCTCGCACAAGTATTATGGCGAAAATGGGCGTGGTATTTCAGCAAAGTACCTTAGATATCGACCTGTCGGTAAAACAAAATTTGTCCTACTTTGCTTCGCTCCACGGCATAACTACCACTAGCGCGCTATCTCATATTCAAGGCCTGCTCGACGAGCTCGATCTTACGAGTAAGCTCAACACAAAAATTAGAAACTTAAATGGCGGGCACAGACGTCGGGTCGAGTTAGCTCGCTGCCTTATTCACAAGCCATCCTTGCTGCTACTAGACGAGCCTACCGTTGGCTTAGACATAGAATCCCGTCATCTTATTTTGCGGGTAGTACAAGCACTCGCTCATTCCCAAAACGTAAGTGTACTATGGGCCACGCATTTATTTGAAGAAGTGAAGCACAACAACAACTTGATAGTCTTATCAAAAGGACGAGTGTTAGCCCACGACCAATGTGAAGCCTTGTTAGCCAAGTATCATCAACAAGATATTGAGCACCTTTGGCAGCATTTGATGCAGGAAGGCTCCTGATGTATTGGCGCTGTTTTGTGGGTGTACTTACCCGAGAGATGCTGAAGTTCTGGCAGCAACGTACACGCCTGTTAAGTGCATTGGTGCGCCCGCTGCTTTGGCTATTTGTTTTTGCCGCAGGGTTTCGTTCGGCCCTCGGTCTTTCAATGACCGAGCCTTACGAGAGTTATATTTTGTACGAAGAGTACATTGTACCTGGGCTTGCCGCCATGATTGTGCTTTTTAATAGTATGCAAAGTTCATTGTCCATGGTGTACGACAGAGAAATGGGCAGCATGAAAGTACTGCTGTTAAGCCCGTTTCCCCGCCCTTTTCTGCTAGGCAGCAAGCTTATAGCCAACACCTTGGTAAGCGCTATTCAGGTGTACATCTTCTTTGCCTTTGCGCTTTTACTGGATGTACGTCTATCTGTGTTGGGATACGTTTATGCGTTGCCTGTTATTGCGCTACTGTCATTGTTTTTAGGTTCGTTAGGATTATTACTGGCAAACTATATTAAGCAGCTAGAGAACTTTGCCGGGGTCATGAACTTTGTCATTTTCCCATTGTTCTTTCTATCAAGCGCCCTATACCCGCTTTGGAAAATGCGTGAGGCCAGCGAATGGCTGTATCAGATTTGCGCCTTTAACCCCTTTAGTAGCGGCGTAGAATTACTGCGATTTGCGCTCTATGAAAAACTCGAACACAACGCGCTAGCCGTTGTACTTTGTCTTACGGCTATCACTTTTATTTTCGCTGTGAGAAGCTTTCGCCCCAAAGCCTCAAAAGGGCGCTTCTCGTGATAAAATCAAACCTAATCTGGGCTAATGAAAGCAATAAAGTTAAAACGTTAGACGATAGTGACTGCTTACTTATTTTAACTACGCCCGAGTTATTAGCGAGCCAACTATTTCACTTTTCAACACCCGCTAAGACATACATTGAGCAGGTTTTTGACGATGAAGGTTTTGCAGGAAATAAAGGCCAATGTGTATTCGTACAAGGCCTTAAGGCGTTTAAAACAAGTTACATCCCAGACACTGAAAACAGCGGACAAAACAAAGTTAGCCAACAATTAGCTGAAGTAAAACGGGTGCTGTTTTATGGTGTCGATTTTGCGTTTTTTGAAGCGTCAGATGCACCCAACGTCTCTAGCCGTGCCTCGACTTTATCTAAAACTAATGACCCCTCCATGGTTAACCGCTCAAGCTACGCTAGCGATTCAAACTCCGCGTTTAATTCAAAAGGCACTAGTGACTTGAACCAAACTAACGCGCCAGCATTTCGCTACTTAGAACAGCAGTTCGATGCATTGTTTAAAAAGCTTAAAAGCGTGTCGGGAACCTTGGAAAAACTGTCGTTTATGGCGCTTTCTACCACTGAAACAGCAAGCAATGACCCTGTTAACACCATTGCAAGCCACTCACCATTTCTGAGTGCGCTACTTAGAAGCTATTTCAAGCACGGTTATCACTTTAAGGGCTATAAGACGAATAACCGTTCGGTTTCTAGCAGTCGAGCCCGCGATGGCAACAACAACGCAACTAGTGTTGAAAAAAACGCCGCAACTAATGAAGCAATTAACCAAGCAACTGATATTAGGGGCACGCTGTCTCTTGCATTAGATGCCAAGCATTTTAATAACGCGCAAAAGCGTCTCGTTTCACACACTATAAGCTATGAAACGGCCCTGAATGACGCGATGACCTGGACTAAAGATCTCGCCCACATGCCAGCCAACTTGTGTACGCCAAATTATCTGGCCGAACAAGCTCAGCATCTGGCGCAAACCTTTAGTACGGTGTCTTGCGATATTCTTAATGAAAATACGCTGAAGCAGCTAGGTATGAACGGCTATTTAGCGGTAAACGCAGGTTCACAGTTCGCTGCCACCATGCCTATTCTTCGCTACACAGCCAAAGGTTTAGAGAATTCACCGCCGGTCGTGTTAATCGGCAAAGGCGTAACGTTTGATAGCGGCGGCGTAACGTTAAAACGCAGCCCTGATATGCGCCATATGATTTACGACATGGCAGGCGCTGGCTGTGTATTGGGCGTCATTCAGGCGGTTGCCACACTGGGGTTAAATATAAATATTGTTGGTATTGTGGCGAGCGCTGATAATGCGATTGATGGCAAAGCCTATCGCCCGGGTGACATCATTACTATGCACTCAGGAAAAACCGTGGAAGTCATGAGCACCGATGCAGAAGGGCGTATGCTTATGGCCGATGCAATCAGCTACGCGAAACAGTTCTCCCCCTCGGTTATTATTGATATTGCAACCTTAACCGGCGCGGCTATTAGCGCACTGGGGCACAAAGCCACTGCACTTTTTAGCAACGCTCCAGCGCTTGAAAGTGCGTTAGTTGAAGCGGGTGAACAAGCTAACGACAGGTGCTGGCCTTTCCCACTTTGGCCAGAATATCAAGACGCTATTACCTCTCAGCACGCGGATATGATGAATACGGGTATAAACTCTCCCGGTGCTATTTCGGCAAGCTGCTTTCTCTCTCGCTTTGCTGACGGCACGCCGTGGGCTCACCTCGATGTGGCAGGAACCGCTTTTACCTACACCAAATCGTTATCGGCAACCGGCCGCCCTATTCCTTTGCTGTTATCTTACTTAAGCAGCTGCGCTATAAAAAATAATCAATAAATCATCAAAATTCATGACAGTTCTCCTCCCTTAGGAGGATATCTGTTAACACATATTCAACATATACTCAGTCATGCGTTTAATCATAAAGAAGAGGAACAATTATGTGGACTAAACCCCAATACACAGAAATGCGCCTTGGTTTTGAAGTAACTCTTTACATCAATAACCGCTAGGCAACGCCCTCTGGGATGATGAACAAAAAGGCTGCCAATGCAGCCTTTTTTTACTTGTAGTATGGAGTTGTTATGCACGTATTGATTCTTGGTGCTGCCGCCGGGGGTGGATTTCCGCAATGGAACTGCCACTGCCCAAATTGTAAGGGTTTACGCGAAGGTAAAATAAAGGCGAAAGGCAGAACACAGTCGAGCATTGCTGTCAGTAGCGATGGTAAAAATTGGGTGCTCATTAATGCCTCCCCCGATTTACGGGAGCAGATAAACAGCCACCCGCAGCTGTGGCCCGACGCCCATGTGTCTCGCGGCACACGCATAAGCGCAATTGTGCTTACCGACAGTCAAATAGACCATACTACAGGCCTGCTAACATTGCGCGAAGGCTTACCCCTACCCGTTTATTGTACCGATGTTGTGGCCGAAGACCTAACCTCCAGCTTCCCGCTTTTTACCGTATTAAAACACTGGCACGGCGGACTACAGCAGCATTCAATTATTACCGATTATCATCAACGCTTTGTACCAAAAGGGGCAGAAGGCCTGACTTTCCAACCGGTGGTATTAGAGTCTAATGCGCCCCCTTATTCGACGTATCGCGACAACATTGTGCCGGGTAACAATATCGGCCTGAAGATAACTGACGACACCACGGGCAACGTGCTTTTTTACGCGCCGGGATGTATGCAGGCAAACGACACAGTAAAACAGGTGATGCGCGAATCTCACTGCGTTCTATTTGACGGTACGCTGTGGGCCAATGAAGAAATGATAGATCACGGCTTTAGCAACAAGCTGGGCACTGATATGGGGCACATGCCGGTTAATGGAAAGGGCGGAGCCATTGCGCTGCTAAATGAATTTAACGTTGAGCGTAAAGTACTTATTCATATCAACAACACAAATCGCGTGCTTGACGAAGACTCCAGTGCTTATCACAGCCTGTGTGAGCAAGGTATTGAATTGGCTTACGACGGTATGGAAATTGAGGTGTAGTAATGACAGAACACGCATGGTCTAGACAAGAATTCGAACAAAAACTGAGAGAAAAAGGCGCTTACTACCATATTCATCACCCCTTTCATAAACGCATGAATGAAGGACACTGCAGCGTTGATGAGATTCAGGGCTGGGTGGCCAACCGACTGTATTATCAAATGGCGATACCGGTTAAAGACGCGGCAATTTTAGCGAATTGCGAAGATCAATCGGTACGCAGAACTTGGATCCAACGAATAATCGATCACGATGGACGGGAAGGTGAAGACGGACTGGGCGGCATAGAAGCCTGGCTGCGGTTGGGCGAAGCGGTAGGCTTGAACCGCAGTGAATTACTTGATGAAACCCACCTGTTGCCAGCGGTTAAGTTTGCAGTAAATGCCTATGTGAATTTTGCCCGCCGTGCGTCGTGGGAAGAGGCTGCCTGCTCATCGTTAACTGAAATGTTTGCCCCTGAAATACATCAAAGCCGATTAGATACTTGGCCTGGGCACTATACATGGATTGATAGTGAAGGCTTTACCTACTTTCAAATGCGGTTAAGTCAGGCGCGCCGTGATGTAGAGCATGGCCTGCAGATTACCCTTGACCACTTTGTTACCCGACAACAGCAAGAACATGCGCTCAATATACTGCAGTTCAAAATTGATATTTTGTGGAGCATTGCTGATGCCATTTGCTTTGCCTATGAATACAAGAGAAAGCCGTTTGACGGTATTGCCGACCAGCGGGTGTGCCATAAAGGGAGGTTTTAATGATGTCGAATTTACAATCGCAAACCGAACACCACTTAGATGCTGATAGCGTCGGTGCTGATAACGTGGAAGGTAACATTGAAAATAGCAGCAGTCACAACAACGAGGGTGGCCGCACAAGAGACAAAATAGCTTCTTTAAATCCGCTTTTTCGCATGCAGTACGAGAAAGCTCAGGGTTGTTATGTGTTGTTGTTCCCCGAAGGAATGATCAAACTTAATCCTTCTGCGGCAGAAATTCTTAAGCGAGTAGATGGCAGCAATACGGAAAATGCCATTTGTGCTGAGCTTCGCCAAGCGTTCCCTGATGCACCTGAAGATTTAGAAGAAGATGTTCATGCATTTCTACTTCATGCCGAGCAAAAGAAGTGGATCCGCTATGACGAATAATACAGACGTTGATTTACAAGCCGACGTACCAAATAGCATTTCGCCCCCGCTGTGGCTGCTAGCCGAAATTACTTATCAGTGCCCATTGCATTGCCCCTATTGCTCAAACCCAGTAAACATGGAAGAAACATTTAATGAGCTCTCTACTGAGCACTGGGAGCGTGTGCTGCGTGAAGCGAGGGAAATGGGCGCCGTGCAATTGGGCTTTTCTGGCGGAGAGCCATTGCTTCGAAAAGACTTAGAGCATTTAGTTGCTTATGCGCGAGCTTTGGGTTTTTACACCAACTTGATCACCTCTGGTATTGGCATGACAGAAAAACGTATTGCCAAACTCAAAGAAGCCGGCCTTGACCACATTCAGCTGAGCTTTCAGGCAGCCAATGCTGAAGTAAACGACTTAATAGGCAACAAGCGTCACTCATTTGAACAAAAACTTAAAATTGCGAAGCTGGTAAAACAATACAACTACCCTATGGTGCTTAACTTCTGTATTACCGCGCAGAACATTCACGAAATAGAAGACGTGATGGCGCTCAGCGAGCAGCTGAACGCTGATTTTGTCGAGCTAGCTACCGTGCAGTATTACGGCTGGGCCTATGAAAATAGAGACCATTTGCTGCCTACGTCACAGCAGCTACAGGAAGCTGAGGCCGCAGTGAACCGCTACCGCGCGCAACAAAACGGTAAAGGCCCAACCTTCATATTTGTGTCGCCCGACTACTACGAATCTCGCCCTAAGGCATGCATGAATGGCTGGGGCACAACGTTTTTAACCGTAACGCCAGATGGCAGTGCCCTTCCGTGTCACAGTGCAAAGATATTACCCCTTCGTTTTCCTAATGTGAAAGAACGCTCGTTGCACGATATTTGGCACCAAGACTTTAGCTTTAATCATTTCCGTGGCGATAGTTGGATGCCGTCGCCCTGTAGGGACTGCGATGAAAAAGACAAAGACTTTGGCGGCTGCCGATGTCAGGCCTACCTGCTAACAGGTGATATGTATAAGACGGATCCGGTTTGCAGCAAGTCGCCCGACCACCATTTGATGAAAGGCATTACCGATAAAGCAGGTACTGCACCGTCGAAGGCACTACAGTATCGGAAGGTGGAAAAGCCGATTCCCATCCTAGAAGTAAGTGCTACGAGGTAAGTACTAGGAAGTAAATGGGCTGCAATAAGTACGAAACAAAAAGAGATACCGTTAACCCGTAAAGATAAAAGTGTATGTCTGAATTTCATTTCATTGATGCCGGCTCTGGGTCAAAAGTGCATAGCGTTGTTTTTGCGCTAAAAACCCCTGCAGCAGGCCACACTGGGTTGTCTCATTTAGCAGAGCACATGAGCTTTCGACGCTCTCACCAATACCCTGCTGCCCACGAACTTTTTACGGCCAATACACTTCTGCCCGTCACTATTAACGCTACCACACTCGCCGAGTACACCTTCTTTTTCGCTTCGTCTGAAAAAGCGAACGTGCTGCTTGATGCTGTAAATTACCTGTACTGTGGCCTGCTTAACCGGGATTACGGTACCGATGAGGTTATCTTAGAGCGTGACGGGGTTATTTTTAACGAGCTCGCCATGCTAGAGGCAAACAGCGCCTATGCATTAAACGCCGCTATTCGATTAACTGATACCAATAAAAATGCCTATCAACACGCGGGTGGTTTTACACAAACCATAGGCAGCAACAGCATTCAAGCGCTTCAAGACTACAAACGCCAGTGGTATCAGCCAAGCAATATCACCACGCTGGTTTATAGTAATTCAGCCCACTTTTTTGAGCAGTGCAAGGAGGTTGTTACAGCCCTGTGCGAAAAAGAAGCCGTGAGCGCAATGAAAGCGCAGAGCGTGGAAACAGCCTTGAGCGCTGAAAAAACCTTGAGCGCGGAAACAGCCCTGAGCGAGAAAGCAGCTTTGAGCGAAGAATCAACACTGAACAGAAACGCCTCTCTGAGTCAGCACGCATCTCAACGCGAACACTCTCAATTAAGCAAAGAAGCCACTCTTGATGCGCAAACGACAAAAGGCAAGAACGAATCAATAAGGCATGTATTAACCTGGTGGTTTCCTCAGTGCTTTTTAAATGGTTTACTACAGCAAGAAGCAACACTTAGCACCGTAGTAGGCCTTGAAAACACTTTATTTATCGACCCCGAAATCAATCAACAAGGCAATTTTGCAATTCGCCTCGTCACAAACGAAGCGATGAAGGAAACAGCAAGCGAGCTTTCGATAGAAGCACTTCCAAAGCTTTCAAAAAAACTGACACACAAGCTCGTGAGCGATGATAATGATAAAAGGTTGCGACAACTAAAACATGTGGTATCCGCGTGTCTCGCCTCATTTGATATTAGGCCTTCAAAGTCGATGCCAGACACTGCTAAACACGCAGAAGGTGTGGGAGCGGCTATTCGCTATTTTGCGCAACTAAAAGATGCGTTGGACTCGAACAAGTGTACCGCCAAAGATTGTGCCACCAAAAGCGCTTATGTGGCGAGTGCTAATAAGGTATCACACTCCTATTTGCGTCCTCTACCTTCACCTGAAAAGTCAGTCGCTCGCGAGCGGATTAGAAAGACACGTAAGGGATTTTCCGCGCAGGCCAGCGCCTCCAATAGCGAACAGTTACGTTTAATGCCGCGTCTTACCTCTAAATACCGACATTTTATTGCGTTAGAGCACTTGCCTGCACTTCCACGTTTATTACGGCCTCTAGCCAACAATACCACCAATTTAAAACGCTTTAACGCTGAACACATTGCTTTGCACTTTACGCCGTTTTCCATCCAATCGCCCTCAAAAACTCTAGAGTCGGCTTCTCTAAATTCTGATTCTGGTTATTTGGCCTCGCACTGGGTGTATCGCATCGCGTTCTATCAACAGTCAAGACTACAAGCGGTGCTGGCACACCACCTTTTCTGGCAACCAAGAACCTCGGGAGAATGCTACGCACTAGGCGCTGCAACCTATGAAAATAATCTTTTTCTATTTGGTGCCAGCGATACAAATATCACAGAGCGTGAAAACTGGTGTCATAAGGTTTTATCGATTCTCTCGTAGGGAATTCGGGAAAAAACACTGCTACCAATTTATGATACTTCCTCCCACTTAAGGAGGATATTTTTAGGGAATGGTTAAGGCAATACTGAAAGTACAAATGATAACGAAGCAGTCAAGACCATGCCTACGCGAATTTCTACGAAAAGCTCAAGCCAAAACGTTGCACAATCCCCAACACATCAACTTGCCCGTTCACCATTTGCTCTTGCGATTATTGCAAGCGCTGTAACCTATGCGTTTAGCTCTGCTGCAGAAGCTAACGATGCAATGGACCACTACGAGGTCATAGAGGTACAAGGAGTCACCTCCCTTAATGCCAATGGCAATAACTCTGCCGTATTTGGTAACGTTCAGACACTCACTCAAGATGACATTGAAGGGAGCGTCAACCGTTCACTACCGGAGCTACTCAAAACTCAGCTGGCAAGCGTGAACCTAAACGATGTTCAAAACAATCCGTTCCAACCCGATCTGCAATACCGCGGGTTTACTGCCTCTCCGCTGCTTGGTCTACCTCAGGGCATTTCGGTGTACTTAAACGGCGGTCGGGTTAATGAAGCGTTTGGCGATACTGTGCATTGGGACCTAATGCCTCTAGATGCTATAGATACCGTTTCTTTGTACTCTGGTTCAAACCCTCTGTTTGGCCAAAACACGCTAGGCGGTGCCCTTGCGCTAAGAACGAAAACAGGGTTTAGCTTCAACGCCAATGAAATAGATTTACAGGCTGGACAATTCGGCCAGAAAGCCGCGTCTGTGGAATCGGGTGGTCATAACGATCATTGGTCGTATTATGTAAACCTGAATCACTATGAGGAAGATGGCTGGCGCGACTATTCGCCATCTGAAGTGCAGCAAGTATTTACATCGCTTGCCTATAAAAGTGACAAAATGCATATCGACATGAACCTGTTTATGGCCGATAACGAGTTACTCGGCAATGGTGCATCACCTATTGAACTGCTGGATATTGAAGGAAGAGAAGCGGTCTACACCCACCCCGATCAGACCAACAACGAACTTACGCACGTTAATATAACCGGTGATTTCGTTTTAACTGACACCTTATCGTTAACCGCCAATATGTTTTATCGCGACACACAAACTCAATCGATCAACGGCGATGACAGTGATTTTGGTGCCTGCCAGTTCGCTGATGGACGCGTAACACTGTGTGAATTTGAAGATGATGACGACGATGATGATGATGATGCTCCGCTTGATAGTGATGATGATGGCGACGACGATGATGACGATGATTTGCCTGTTGTAGGCGAAGGCGACGATATAGAAGCGGTTGAATTTATTGGCTTTGATGACGACACCGCACTTGCCGAAATATCAGATGTGGACGCAGATGAACTTGATGGAACATACAATACGGGCCGGACAGACGCCAAAGCTACTGGGTTATCTTTTCAGCTAGCAAAACAATATGCCTTAAGCGGCTTCAGTTCAGAGTTAATTGTTGGTGCCAGCTACACCAAGGGAGATGTTAACTACGCCGCTGATACTACATTTGGTATTTTGGAAAACGAATCTGCACAAGACTCACGCACCGTTTTACCCATCGACGGGCTCATGGCACAAGAAGCTAGGGTTAGTTTAGATGTAGACACCACCGCATGGTCGCTATTTTTCATGAATAGTACACAGCTCTCTTCAGCCGTATCACTCAATCTTGGTGGACGTTTTAACCGAGACCATATTGTTATGGAAGACCTGATTGATGACGGTGAAGGTTCATTGGACGGCAATCACCGTTTTACCCAATTTAACCCAGCGGTAGGGGTAGACATTACTATTGATGAGCAAAGCCAGTTGAATCTTGCAATCAGCCAGTCTTCAAGAACGCCAAGCCCAGCAGAGTTAAGCTGTGCAGATGAAGACGACCCGTGCCGCTTACCGAACGGTTTTGTGGCCGATCCTCCTCTTGATCAGGTGGTCACCCAAACTATTGAAGCGAACTACACCACACGCATTGATAACATCGACCTGATGCTAAATGTTTTTCACAGTAGAAGTAAGGATGACATTATCTTCCAACAAGCAGGCTCTGTTGCCTCTCGCGGATACTTTATTAACGTTGATGAAACCCAGCGTCAGGGCGTTGAATTCAGCGTAGGCTCAACGTGGGAAAAACTAACCTACCGGTTAAACTACAACTATCTTAACGCAACCTATGAATCGACATTCACGTCGTTTAGCCCCTTTAACCCTCAGGGTCCAGACAGACTCGTAACGCCAGGTGACAAAATTCCAGGCCAGCCAGAGCATTTAGTCAAGCTCTACGCAGATTACGCCTTAACGGATAAAGCGCGTTTGGGGGCAGAAGTTATTTCAGCATCTAGTCAGTACTTTAGGGGCGATGAGGCTAACGAAAATGAAAAGATTGACGGATACGTTATTGCAAACATTTATGCATCGTACCGTTTCAACGACACATTTACCGCATCGCTACGTGTGAACAATGTGTTCGACAAAGACTATGAAACCTTTGGCACGTATGGCGAGGCTGATGAGGTATTAGAAGACATTTATCCCGACGTAGAAGGTGCAGAGTTCGTGGGCCCCGCACAACCGCGAATGGTCAGTGTAAATCTAAAAGCGAGATTCTAATCAGATAGCAGTTGTTACCACACGCGCTTTTATCCACACAAAAGCTGCTAAAAAATAAAAAAACGCGACTTACTTTTTACAGTAGTCGCGTTTTTTATGATTTATACATTTAATTTTCCCGCTACTAAAGAAGGAGATTAACACGCCTTACGGCCGATGGTTCAAAATTCAATAGAACCTATTATCAATTTACTGGACACCGAAAGCATTAAAACCAGTCAAAAATAAAAATAAAAAGCCACTGTAATTAATCAACACTACCAATATTGGGACAGTAAAATGAAAAAGAATACATTTACAAAAACCTGTTTATCTATTGCCATTTTAAGCACAGTCAGTAGCCATAGTTTTGCCCAAGACGAGCCCTATTCATGGAATATCTCTGGATGGATAAATGAAGGCTTAACCTATTACGACGACGGTGTGGGTAGTGATGTGGCACAACTTTCAGACAACGGTACAACGCTAGGCAGCCGTATTACGCTTTCAGGGAATTATAAACTGGAAGAACAAGGCATGGACGTGGGCTTTGAGGTCATTATTGAACCTCTTTCAGGCGCACCGAACTACGCCGGTGGTGGCCATCAAACCCCGCTTTTGTTTGCGAATCAGGATAACTTAGACACCTTCAACGGCGGCGACATAGGCCTGTTGGGCAGTAGCCTCTACTTTGGTGGCGACTGGGGTAAAATCACCATTGGTTTACAAAGCCTTCCCACCGATAACATTGCCGTTCTAGCTGATCCTTCTGGCACAATCTGGTCGGGAATTTCTCCATTATTTAGAGCAAATGGCTTCTTTATTCGAGGCGTAGAAGAAGGTTCAACCAATGTCGCGTGGGGTCAATTTGCTCAGTGCTTAGCTACGCCTGGCTTGGGTATTGGTATTGACTGTAACGGTATATATCGCAACGGCGTGCGCTACGATCTCCCTCAAATGGGCAACGTGAGTATTGCAGTAGGTTATGCAAACGACGAAATTTACGATATTGCGGTTAAGTATGCGGCTGAGCACGAAGGCTTCAAAACTAACCTTCATGCAGGTTACTCTGTGAATAAAGATGGCGGTAGCAATGTTGGGGGCAACAGTTCAACTACGCTACAACTGCAAGCAGGGCTCATGCATATTGAGTCAGGTGTATTTGGGGTAGCCACTTATCAGATGGAAGAGGCTGACGACGCGATTGTTGGGTCGGGTGACGATACGGATGCCTATTACTTTAAAGCAGGTATTAGAAAACAGTTTAATCGCTTTGGTGATTCTGCTTTCTATGCTGAATATGCCAGTTATAACGACCAATACGGCATGGCTCATTTAGATGGCGTTACCGGCTCAGAGCTTAGTCAGTGGGGTGTTGCAGCAGAACAATATTTTGACTCGCGCTTCTTGGTGTACGCGAAATACGAAAACCTAAGTTTAGATATTGATGGTTCAGAATCTGCGCAAGGAATTTATAACAGCGCAGAAGACTTAACCCTAATTCAACTAGGTGGCACTGTGTTCTTTTAATTGAGAATTAAAAATCAGTCATATTTTAACATTGAACTTATATCTAATTGCTCTGAAATTTAAAATTACTCGACTCATTTAATTAATGATAAAAAACTGATTGATTTTACACTTAAATAAGAAATTAAAATTAAGCTAAAAGATATGACATAAAAAGCGAGATTCACTCTCGCTTTTCCTATTGAAAAAGGAAAGATCATGAAAAATATATCTCTATTTTCATTACGTTCAGCTCAACCCATTCTGTTAGCCCTACTCTTCATAACGACAGTACATATCGCAGACGCACAGGTCATATTTCAGGAGGACAAAAACAATTTTATTCGCCTTGTTGAAAAGCAAAACGAAACAGACAGTGACATGCGTGCCAACCAGCACCCCTTTACGCTGCAAGAGCAGGATGTATCCGCCATACTTAGCGCTATTCAGGTGGTTAAGAACAAAAATACGTCAACACCGCTTTTTTCCAACGAACAGGTTGCGTTACTTGCCGCCTATCTGCCTGAGGCGCTGCGAACAGCGACTGCTCAGCAAGACGTAATTTTTGCCCTTAGTAAAGAGAAGCGCTATTTGGCAGGCCTTAAAACCCAAACGTATTACGTTGCAGGCAGTATTTTCGTTGCAGACGACCAGCTCAATATTCTTATTGGCGAGTTCGATAAAGTAGCCAATAAAGCCTACGAAATGGCTTATGATCCTACTTCTCAGGGCTTGGTAAAATACGACTTTGATTTTGGTAATCGCAAACAAGCAAAGTTCTCATTCGATTCCCCACTCTCTTTTTCCGCACCTGGTATAGAACTGAAAACGAAAAATCGCTTCGATTGGGTGGTCGCACCGACTCAGCTGGCATTTGAAGCACCTGTAGAAAAGGAAACACTTTCCCCAGCGAATAGGGAAAACACACCCAGTAAGAAAGACGTAGCTGGCTCGGCCCCCTTACCAGCAGAGAACGATATCGTTGCTCGTTTTAAACGGTTAGACGCACTAAAAAAGGCAAACCTAATTAGCGAAACAGAATACGCCGAAAAAAGAAGGCAGTTACTTGACGAGTTATAGAACGAAAGTCCCGTCAGTACTGGTCTTACGTGCTTTTTTATTATAAGCCATTGGTCTTATTAGGCCTGATTTGATGTTATATTAATGTTAACATTGTAAACACGTGAAGTGACTGTTTAGCTTTTAATATTTCGGGGAACTTGGTCACTTTGAAGCGTTTCATTTACGCCATAATTTTGTCTTAATAAAAGGCTTATGTGTGAATAAAACGCCAGCCCAAATAAGTCACAAGGCCAGCGGCAAATGTCGCTTTTTTAGCTGAGGGAAAGACCATGCACCGTATCTTGATAATTGACGACCACCCTATTTTTCGTCACGCAATGATTACCATTTTAGGGAAAAAGTTTCCCGACTCAGAAACCCTCGAAGCCAATTCAATTTCTGAAGCGTTAACGTTGCTAGAGCAAGACGCGAAGTTCGACTTAATCATGCTTGATTTAAATATGCCGGAAACCTGTGGCCTAAACGGACTTTTAGAAATTCGAAACCAACACCCTAACGTACCTGTAGTGATTATTTCCGCTGAAACGGAAAAGCAAAATATACTGCAAACCATTTCTTATGGTGCCGTTGGCTTTATTTCAAAAAGCAGCAAGATTGAAGAAATAGCCACATCTATCGAGAGTATTTTTGAAGGGAACGTGTGTTTACCATCAGAGATATTGAGAACGCCGTCTACCAGAACACGCATGACCAATGACAACGGTATTTCGCCGGAGCAAATTCGTTCATTAACACGAAAAGAGCTGACTGTACTGAAATATCTAACTCAAGGGTTAGCCAATAAAGTGATTGCCTACGAGCTTAATATTTCTGAAACCACGGTTAAGTCTCACGTCTCATCTATTCTCAAAAAATTAGGCGCCAGCAACCGAGTAAAGGTTGTGGCCAGTGCCGCGAATATCGACTTTAACCAATACGTATTTAATTAAGACCTGTTGATCTTTGCTGTGCACCGAAGATTAACAGGCCCCATGTTCCTATACTTTTAGCCATTCAAGCTTGAGACTAGCGCCGCCTTAAGCACCGCGGAGTTAACAGGTTTGTGCAGCAGCTGAATGTCGGTGCCTTCAAGTTCATTCGCTAACGCTTTTGAGTGATTAGCGGTGCAAATCATAATGGGCATTGAAGGCGCGATTTTTCTTACGCGTTTCGCAATGTCTAAACCGGTTTCTTCTTCATCTAGGTGGTAATCGACAATAAGCATGTCGCACTCGTCAAAACTGCCATTATTTACAGCACTGCATTGTTCAAAACCTGAGAAAGTGTCTACTTCCATGTCCCAGTTTGCGAACAACGTTTGCATAGCAATGCGCATATTCGCATCGTTATCAATGTGCCATATATGCTTATCCAAAACGTAATCTGGTAACGATGGCTCCAAAGTATAAAGATAGTCTTGTTCCTGACTCGTATCACACACTTCGGTAATAGGAATGGTCACCGTGAAACATGCGCCTACGCCCTCTTTCGAGCGCACTCGAATATCGTGCTCTAGCAACTTACTCATTTTATCTACAATGTATAATCCCAGACCCAAACTGTAAGAGTAGTTAAAATCGTTTTCTAATCTGGAAAACTCTTTAAAAATAACTTTCTGATCGTCTTCGCTTATACCCACACCTTGATCATAGATGCTAATTTCCAGGTTTTCATTCACCTTTCGTGCTGCCAGTAACACCTTGCCGTTGGCACCGTATTTCATTGCATTTATTAATAAATTTCGCAATATTCGAGAAAGTAAGTTCACGTCTGTCACCACGAAGGCTTCTTTCAAGCGATAGCGAAAATCTACACTGTAGTCTTTACTGATATGCGTAAACTCTTCGGCTAGCTGCATAAGTAACGGCAATACATTTTCTTGCTGCTTATCGGGCTGTAACACCCCAGCGTCCAGTTTGGATGTTTCAATAAGCGTGCGAATAAGGCCATGTAAATCAGACAGTGAATTATCGAGGGCGGCAACAATGGGGCTGGATGAACTATCCACTTGATCTTTCAATGTTTCGTTGAACAAGATGGCAGCGCTAAGGGGCTGCATAAGATCGTGGCTAATAGCAGCCAAAAATTTGCTCTTTGAATCAATCGCTTCTTGAAGGGCGATGTTGGCGTGATTGAGTTCACGGGTACGCTTTTCTACATTCGATTCTAATTGGTCTTTAGCCGCTTTAAGCTGGAGTTGGCTTTCTACCTGCTGCGACACGTCTGTTGCCAAGACAAAGTGCCCGGTGATATCGCCAGATTCATTGAAATGAGGCAAATAAACTTTCTGTAAAAAGCCAACGTCGCCATGAGCATTTTTTTCTTTGCTTTGAAAGCTCACCACTTCGCCTTGGTTAACACGGCGCAAGTACTGAATAAGATTAGGGTAAACCTCTTTCAGGTGGCTTCTATCCATAGGCATATCATTAATGTCTTGCTCACTAACGCCATACCAATCGCGATAACCTTTATTGGTGTATTGAAACTTTTTATCGGTACCAATGTAAGCAATAAGCGCCGGTACATTATCGGTTATCATGCGGATCCAGCTTTCGTTTTGCTTCAGCGTTTCCGCGTAGTGATGCTGCGATGTAACATTGGTGAACGTGCACAGCGTATTGCCGTCGGGCAGTGTAGTGATGTTGCGTTCAACCACCAGTTGCTCGTGGATAATCTGTGTACTTGGCCCCACCGGGTTTAAGTTGAGCCCGCTCCAGTGACGGTTATTTTGAAGGGCATAAATATTCTTACTGTTTACCAGTACGTGCTGGGGCACGTTTGACTGGGTCAAAAACGTGTTATTCCAAAACGCAATGCCACCTTCTTTATCAATGAGCAATATTCCAACATCAATATTATCGATAAGGCTTTGCAACAGCTTGTTTTTCTCTTTAATGACTTGCTCGTAACGATTCGATTCAAGCAGTTTTACTTCAGTGATGTCGTTAAACAGAATAACGTTCCCGCCTTCTTGCGTGGGTCGATTGGTCAGCTGATACCATCGCCGGTTCGACAACTGATAGATCATCCTGCCTTCGACATCAGCAGGTAGGGCGCGGCGAATAACCCCGGAATGCTTGGCAGCTTGGGTGATATCGTAATAGTTATCGCCAATTTTAGGGGTAATGGAAAGGTCATCCCAAACAGTTTCAAAGTGCCGATTAAAGAAGATGATCCCGCCCAGTCTATCTAGCAACACCATCGCCTGATTAGTGCTATCAATGGCGTCGTGTAAACGCTGTTTAACCTGATGGGTTTCTTCGTGAGCCCGCACCAGTTCGGCGTTTGACTGCTCCAGCTTTTGCAGTACTGACTGCAGTTCTTCGGTTTTCTGACTCACTTTTTCAGAAAGTTGAACCGAATGTTCGAAGGCGCGGTAGCTGTGATGATTAAAACCGCCCTCTTCCATGCGATACATCAGCGCTGCGTTTATTTTTTCAAGCTTTTCGTTTTCACGCCGTTGCTCGTAAAGGGCCTTTTGGAGCGCTTCCACGTCGGTAAATTGATTATTGGGCTGCAAAATACACCCCCGTAAACGTTTGGTTCAAGTGAACCGAGTGAATATGCTCGCCATAGGCATTGAAGCCCGCGACATTGTACCTTTGCTGTAGCCGTCTTATTTCGTGGTCGTTTTTGCCCTGTTGAATTTCGAGCCTTCTCAAAAAGCAATCGCAAGCATAGACAAATTCGGGCTCGCCAAGCTGAGCGCGCAGCTTGTCTAGTTTACTTTCTAATGCTTCAATGCAGTCACCCAGCTGAACAAATGTAAGAATAATGCCAATATCTACCGCGCAGTAGAAGGTAATGGCGTTAGTGGCCAAATCTACTTTTTGAATAGAGCGGATGAAATATTTGCCCCCTACCATCACTGCAAGGGGAAACATGGAAAACACATCCGGCGTTAAGTCTTCAGCTTTCATTCCCAATAAACTGGCGTAATACTGCGCAGCAGGTTCACCGTTTATTTCATACACGGTTCGCGACTCAGGATCGGCGTGGGTGACCACCAGCTTCGATACGGGAGAGTTAATGTGATCAATGGAGAATACGGTGAAGGGCTTTCCCGTGCCAACAAGCAGCAGTACTGCTGCGTCTCGATGAAATTCACCGTTGTAAAACACATAGGTGGCTTCAAGCTTTAAATCGTCGCCAGCGCTACCACCTAAGTGTGGAATATTGCCAAATGCGGTCGCAAAGGTTTCTAGAAAATGTTCCTCATGGCGGGTAAGTCCATCGAGCACAGAAATAACGAAGTGCTGCTCTGTATCGTAACGACGCTCCCTCCCCTGTAAGGCTCGGCGCAAACCACTGGCAATATCGTGGGCTTCATCAAAGTTTACTTCGCCTAAATTAGGCACCAATGCTGTGGCAATAGAAAATTCGTTTTTCAAAAACGCGACGGCCAAGAGTTTTTCTGTTCCGTAGCCATTTTTATTAAATTCTCCAGCACTGGTGCAGCCAACAATATTCACGTGAGGAAAACGTGCGGAGATTTCCTTTGCTACGGTGTCTAAGTCAAACAGCGTGCTGGTATGAAAGAGTAATAGCTCTATTTCATCGCACTTAACGTTGGCTAAAATCTCATTGGCCACATCACGGCAGGCTTCTTTAGCACCGTATAAACTAGAATGGTTGTCATCGTTAACCTTGCTATTAGCAGGTTGACTAAGTGCGGACAGGATTGAGGTTTTTGACACGCGTTGGCACCTTTTTCTTTTTATATTTATCGATTTTGCACAAGTCAGGGTTATCTAACGTAACCACACACTCAAGGCACTGAATACATTCAGCATAGTCAATGCTGCCGTCTTGTTCTATAGCATCAATACCACATTTCTTTTGTTTGCACAGCTGACACGGATTACCACAGGCATCTTTACGTGTAAGCAATTTAACTAAAGGGAAACGCCCCAAAATGGCAAGCCCCGCTCCCAACGGACATAAATAGCGGCAGTACACTTTATGAATTTTTAAACTAAGTAGCAGCAATAAAACCGAATACAGTACAAAAGGCCAATATCGAACAAAGTGTAGGGTTATGGACGTTTTGAACGGCTCTATCTCAGCGAGCTTCTCTGCAAGGTTTAGCGAATAGAATGAGCACGCAACAAGCCCTATAAGCAACCCATATTTAATTTTTTGTGCCCGTTTGTGGTGCTGTGGCTTAATTCTAATTTGTTTTATCCTGAGCTTTTCAGCCAGTATTCCCATCATTTCCTGGAGTGCTCCGAAGGGGCAAAGCCAGCCGCAAAATAGTCCCCGCCCAACGATAAACAACGAGACAAATACAAAGCTCCACAAAATAAAAATGACCGGGTCGAGAAGATATACCTCTAAGGAAAATCCGTCGATAATATCCAGTAGCAGCGTGTATATGTTGACAACAGACAGTTGCCCTTGAGCGTAAAAGCCAATAAAAAACAGCACGAACACAAGGGAAAATGCCCGCACTGTATGCACAAACTTGGTGTAAGGGGTTAGCCTTTGCTGGAATGCAAAAAACAACGACAGCGCTACAAGATAAACAACGGTGATGCTTATCGTTAAGGTTCTGTCCCTCCAAATTTTCTGCCACAACGGAATGGGCTTCGCTAACTGAGCCTCAGGATTTTCCATAAATAGTTCACTAGGCAGTGTCACTTTCAAAGGGAACAGATGCTCATCTTGCTCGAAGAAACTCGGCTTAAACGGCACACTAATCGCTATTTCCATTTCTTGGTCAAGTGACAGCCCACCTTTCGATTTTACTCGAAGTACTTTGATCTCGTTGTAGTCGGGCAATGCTTGTGAAAATGCGGGGTCATAGAAGCTATAAAAATCGATATCGCGGATAGCTGTGGGAAAGCCGCCTTGAGATACCCGTAAATGCTCAGGAGTGGTTTGGGGAATAAACTCATCGCTGATAAAACTGAACCCTTTCGTATTCAGTACCATCAGTGCCATTTCACCCGGATTTAGATTTTCCTGTAACCGAGCAAATTCCTCTTCATCTAGCAGGTTTTTCCCCACAATAGGAAGACTTAAAAACGCATAGTAGTGTTCGGCAATGATGTCACCATCAAGAGCAAACTCGCTTTGAATATCGTCAACCGCCCGAACCACTTCTCTCGAAAGCCCTTCGGTATTTTGCTGAGTAATCTGGTGCTTTTGAATGTAGCCCTTGTCCACCAATTCGCTAAAAGTAAAAGGTTCGTAAAAGTCTGGATTGATAATATTGTTGCTAGGCGCAACAAAGCCATCGAGCTTAGCTCTGGCAACGGCTAATGCAGATGTCACGATGGTATCGTTGATAACCAGCACCGATACGGTGGCTTTCGTAACCCCATCAAAGTAGGTAGCGTCTTTGCCTACATTGCTTTTACCACCAATGATAAAACGTTCTTTGACACTATGCCCTTGATATTGAGCAACGAAATCAAACATGGATTTCTCGCCAAGCCCGTGCAAAAAAATCGGCTCGCTATGCTGCTTGACGAAAAGATCGACCACATTGCCTTGTGTGTCTAGCCCAATCACTACATTAACTGGTTTGCCTGAAAAGCCTATGAAGTCGACAAAGTCATTCGACTCAAAAACATATCCGAGTAGTTGCTGAAGCTGATAGACCGGGGTTACCTTGATGTCAGTGTGCATCTCCCCCACGCGTGTAGCGTTGGGAAATATTTTGTAAATGTCTTGTGGAATGTCTGTCGCGTCAGACTGCGCCAACACATTGGTGCTGAGAAACAGCAAGAAAATGATTGAGGAAAATGCGATGCGCATAAAAGTAGCGGGCGGCGGTAGGCGCCGCCCTCAGGTTTACTTAGAAGAAACCAAGTGGGTTGATGTCGTAGCTTACCAATAGATTTTTTGTCTGCTGGTAGTGATCTAGCATCATCTTGTGGGTTTCGCGGCCAATGCCCGATTTCTTGTAGCCGCCAAACGCAGCGTGAGCTGGATACAAGTGATAACAGTTCGTCCACACGCGACCTGCTTCAATCGCTCGACCTACGCGGAATGCTACATTCGCATCGCGGCTCCATACACCAGCGCCAAGTCCGAAGCTTGTATTATTGGCAATCTCAATCGCCTCTTCTTCGGTTTTGAAGGTTTGAACAGCGATTACCGGACCAAAAATCTCTTCCTGGAACACACGCATGTGGTTTTCACCCTTCAAGATAGTCGGCTGAATGTAGTAGCCTCCATCAAAGCCAGGTAGCTGCTCTTTCTCACCACCAGTGACAACCTGAGCCCCTTCTGACTTACCGATATCGATGTATTTAAGGATCTTTTCGAACTGCTCATTAGATGCCTGTGCACCTACCATGGTGTCTGTGTCTAGTGGGTTGCCACGTTTGATCTTCTGAATTTTTTCCAACACTTTTTCCATGAATGCATCATAGATGTCTTCGTGAATAATCGCTCGAGAAGGACACGTACATACTTCACCTTGGTTGAAGTATCCAAGCACTAAACCTTCCGCACACTTATCAATAAATTCAGGCTCGTGATTCATGATGTCTGGAAAGAATAAGTTTGGCGACTTGCCGCCAAGCTCAACGGTAGATGGAATAAGGTTTTCAGCAGCACAGCGAAGGATATGTCCGCCAACAGGTGTAGAGCCAGTAAATGCAATTTTTGCGATTCTTGTGCTTGTTGCAAGAGCCTGTCCGGCTTCTGCCCCGAACCCGTTAACGATGTTTAGTACACCCGGTGGTAGCAGGTCTTGGATTAGTTCGGCGAACAATAAGATAGATACTGGCGTTTGTTCTGCTGGCTTTAGCACCACTACGTTACCGGTAACAAGTGCTGGCGCAAGTTTCCATGCAGCCATAAGTAGCGGGAAGTTCCATGGAATGATTTGCCCAACAACACCATAAGGTTCATGGAAGTGATACGCCACCGTGTTTTTATCAATTTCACCGATGGTGCCTTCTTGGCTTCGAATACAGCCTGCGTAATAACGGAAGTGGTCTGCACACAGCGGAATATCTGCATTAAGCGTTTCGCGAACGGCTTTACCATTGTCCCATGTTTCCGCAACGGCAAGTAGCTCTAGGTTTTCTTCAATGCGATCGGCTATTTTCAGAAGAATGTTAGAACGCTCAGCTACTGACTTATCTGCCCAGCCCTTTTTCGCAGCGTGAGCTGCATCTAACGCAAGCTCAATGTCTTCAGATGTTGAGCGTGGGATTTGTGCGATGTCGCTGCCGTCTACTGGAGATGTTGCGGTGAAATACTCACCTTTAACCGGTGCAACCCATTCGCCATTGATAAAATTACCGTAGCTTTCTTTGAAGCTTACGACCGAACCTTCACTACCTGGCTTTGCATAAATCATAAGAAGTACCTTTTGATGACTTTGCGCGTAACTCGCGCAGTAACTTGGTTTGTTGTGTAGTTTGATAATGGTACTTTTACGTTGTACCTACCATGATGCGATAGACCGATTTGACTCCTACTTTAGGAGGGGAAACCTATGGCTACTTCTCACTCTTCTCGACAAAAGACACCGATTGAGACGCTGAAAGCTCTGCATCACCGATGTAACCGTGTTTAGCCGCAATGGCTGAAAACTGAGAGGGCACCGCGTCAAGCTTTCGCTTAATGACTGTGAGCGCGTTAGAGACAGTCTTAGCCGATAGACCCAACTCATCAGCAATATCAAAGCGGGATTTATTCATCGCTATCGCAATAAATATCTCGAACTCACGTTTTGTTAATTTGGCAGCAATGTCCACATTCGTATCGAGAAGTTGATTGGCTAAATTTACCGCCAGGCCTCGCTCAATATACTTTTGCCCTTTTGCGACGACCTTAATTGCCGAGATCAGTATTTCAGGCGAGCTACTTTTACTGATGTACCCCATAGCACCGGTTTGCATAGCGCGGTGCAATATGACGCTGTCTTCGAACATACTGAAAAAGATAATTTTTAAATCTGGATGTCGCTTCAAAAAAATCTTGGCTAAAACAAGGCCACTTTCATTTGAAAGGTTTATGTCGAGGATTAAGATCTCAATGTCACTACTGGCTAATAAACGATGGGTCTGTGCACCGTTTTCAGCATCAAAAATACGGCAGTCGGGCATCATCGCATTGAGTAAAGCTTTGTATCCTTCACGCACCACAGCATGGTCGTCGACAATTAGAATATTCATGCGACGTTAGCGCCCATAAGAGGAGGCATTTTTTTAAGGGTAAGGGACAGCGATACAGCAACGCCGCCATCATCGGGTGACGTTACACTGCAATTTGCTCCTATACAACGTGCTCGGCTGCGCATTGAAGACATGCCAATGTTTTCTACAATGTGGTTCCCCAATCCCCGGCCGTTGTCTTTGACCATCACAGAAACACGGTGAGTATCTCCATAAATTTGAATGCTAACCTTGGTGGCCTTCGCATGCTTAATCACGTTGTTAATGGCTTCTTGAGCAAATCGGTAAAGATGAATATCTCGCTCATTATCTTCTTGATAGCGCTTTAGATTAATTGACACGTCCCACTGCGTATCGGGCTGTGCTACTTCTTGTTCGTACACCAGTCGCTCAAGCGACGACTGAAGAGAGACTCTATCTAAAACAAGCGGGTGAAGGTGAGCAGTAAGCTTTCTAATTGCATCGCTTATTTGATGTGACATCACTTGAACCTTCTGCGCCGACAGTTCAACAACAGATCGCTCTTTTGCGTTAACCAAAATATAGGCGTGGGCTTTTATCGTGGTCAGCAACTGCCCCACATTATCGTGAAGCTCTCTGGCAAGGTAATTACGCTCTTGCTCTTGAAGGAGAGCTAACTGCTTATCTATTTTTATGAGCTGCTTTTCTTTTGATTTAAGTGCATTTTGTAGGTGCTTAAACTGGTCTAACACCCTGTTCATTTCGGTGATATCTGAGTGTGGCAGGGGCTGTGATTCCTTGCCTTCTCGTAGCTCAGATAATGCGTCAGCGAGCTGATTTAGCGGCACTAACCTTTGCTTAACTGCCACTTTTAACGTAAACAGCAACAGCACAAAGGTTGCGAAAAACAGTCCCGCCACCAAGGCAAAAAAAGTGAGATTCTGGGTGAGTTCAGTAGCATCAAAAGGCGTAACGATAAGATACTGATTTTCCTGAATTGGGATGATAACAGGTGTAAGTGCAGTGCGTTCAGTTGTCGACATTACTGAAGTCTGTTCTGCCTGAAGGCGACCCGTGAAATAGTGGGCGGATAAGTGAGGGCTAGGCTCAACAATCGCTTCGATATCAGCAACAGGGATATTGAGGTTGACCATTTCTCGCACTTGATTAAGCGCGCCCGTCATCTCTTCCTCAATGTTATCTTGAATGTGGAAGTAGACCAGACAGGTAAAAACCAAAAAGCAGCCAATGAATACGGCCACTATAGCTGTAGATATTTTCGTAAAACCTGACATAACCGCCCCTGCAAGCCTTTTATTACAGGGTTATGCTATACAGGCTACGTTAAAAAGCACATCCTGCAATAGGGGCGAATTCATCCTACCAAGGTAGGATGAATTCTGTTTTGAGCGATGTTTTATTTGGTAAGAACTTAGACTGTTTACACTTATCGGTAAGCCTGTTTCTCTGTGCTACTAACTTCCCAGTCGACTGCTGAATTGGCCTACTGCATCAACGACTTCTTTTGCACCGTCTTGAATTTGTTCGATAACTTCACCCGCCTCTCTGGCGTAATTGAGCCCTGATTGCGCCTTTTCATCACCTTCATTAACCAAGTTCACTGCGTCGGTGGCCAATGTCTGGTTGTGTTTAACCACATTGATGATTTCTTCTGTGGCTTCGGTTGTACGCGATGCTAATTGACGCACCTCGTCAGCAACTACAGCGAAACCTCGCCCCTGATCGCCAGCACGTGCCGCCTCAATCGCAGCATTTAGAGCAAGCAAGTTGGTTTGTTCGGCAATCGCACTGATACTTCCGATAATCGTGGCAATTTGTTGAGATTGAGCGTCCAACGCGTTAATTCCTTCTTTTGCCCTATCCATTTGTTGCGACAGCGAAGACATTTCAGAAAGCAGTTCGCTAATGACTTCCTTTCCTCGCGTGGCAATTTGATCCGTTGTGTTTGAAGAACGGTAGGCGATATCAGCGGCACTGGACACGGCATTTTCTCGTGCCACCTGCTCAGTAATATCAGTAGCCAGCTTAACCACTTTATACATACGACCGTGAGAATCACAAATCGGGTTATAGGTGGCTTCCAGCCAAATAGTGTTGCCGTGAGCGTCGAAACGTTCGAATCTTCCTGCTACGAATTCCCCCTGAGCAAGTCGTTCCCAAAACGTTTTATATTCGTGGGAATTCGCATACTCCGTATCACAGAAGATTCTATGATGCTGACCTTTAATGTCATTAAGGCTGTACTTAACGGCTTTTAGGAAAGCTTCGTTTGCGTCTTGAATATTGCCGTTCAAATCGAATTCAATCACCGCATTTGACTTATGTAATGCGGCCACCAAATCTTCGTGTTCTTTCGAGTTGGCTATAGTGCGCGTGAGGTCGTTGAGGTTGACTGAGAATTTGTGAATATTCCCTTTTCCGTCAAAAATAGGTTCAACTACGCCCCTTAACCACGCTTCTTCACCATTTTCTCGAAGAAACTCAATCGCCCCCCAGTAATGAACACGCTGCTCTATAGAATCTTTCAGCTTTTTAAAATGAGGCGTGTTTCTGGCAATCTCGGGAACAAATTCAAAGAAGCGATGCCCTTTCACTTGAGAGAGTGAGTAACCCAGCTCTTTCTCGAACACCTCGTTGACGGCTTCAATTTCACCACGCTCATTAAGATTGAGAAAGATCATTTCTTCGCGCAAGCCATCTCGCACTTGCTTGAGTATATGTAGCTCCTCGCGAAGCGCTTCGTTTTCTTTCACTAAGTGTTTATTGAACATAGGGCCTGCCCTGACAGAGAATTACAGTAATATGCCGTTTATCGGCAGTAACTAACCTTGCCTTAACAGTAATTTGATGAATCTACACAAGGTTTAGCAAACTATTCGCTAGACAATGTCTTTTTAACTAGCACGTGTCGGCCTAATTTATTAAAGCCTTAGAACACATTTAGCCACTTGTATCAGGGAGTGGCGAGTTTTTCGACGCTGCTACGCTACTTTTTACATATTTACCCTGCAAAAGACAGTAGATAAACGTCTAATTTTTTAGTCGAGAAATTTTGAATGGTATTGCGTAACTTTATCTGTAAGCCATTTTGTAAATACTTGAAAGCGTGCTTGAGAATGAGTTTCTTTGTGTGTGGCCAGCCAGAATGTACGCTTAATATGAATCTCGCTTTCAATGAGTCGAACTAAGCCTGGCTGAGTTTCCGCCATAAATTTAGGTAAAATGCCTACCCCTGCGCCATTTACAAGCATTTGATACTGCGCATTAATACTGGTGCTGCGAAGCGCACTTAATTGTGACAGAGCAGTCTCTTCAATGAACTTTAATTGGGGAGCGTAAACCAAATCGGGCACGTAACTCACTAAATTGAACGCGGTGAGCTCTTGTAATGTTCGTGGTTCGTTGTCGCTGATAAGGGACTGGTGGCTATAAAGATAAAGGTTATAGTCAGTCAATTTTTGTGTAACCAGCAAGCCTTTACTGGGCTTTTCTAACAAGATAGCCATATCGGCTTCTCGTTTATTCAGGTTTAAAAAGCCACTGGTTGCCACAAGCTCAATGCTGATCCCCGGATACTGCTTTTTAAAATCGGGTAGTAAAGGCGCCAAAAACCAGCTACCGAAACCTTCAGAAACACTCACTCTGATCGTACCTGCCAAATGCGAGCGTTCATCACCTAATTCATTTTGTGCCTCTAGAAAGTAATGCTCTGCTTTTTCAATATACGTAACTAGCTCACTGCCATGGGTGGTAAGCACATACCCCTTTTTAGTTAGCTCGAACAACTTGCAATTTAATGAGTCCTCCAGTTTTTTTACACGACGAATTAATGTCGTAGGGTCTACCTTCAAGCCTTTAGCTGCAATAGCTACACGACCATTTCTTGCCAAACCAATAAACAAACGCATGTCGTCCCAATTCACTTAAACACCTGCATTTTTACAGCACTATACTGCAAGTATATGTATTGTCTTTGCAAACACAAGGTTTCAATATTGTTAAAAATTACAGGAGCTATGTCATGAGAAAGATTGTTCACTTTATTGCAGGTAAAGATTTTGAGGATAGCAGCGAAAATACCGCGTCGGTATTTGCGCCCAACACAGGTGAAGTTCAGGCTGAAGTAAGCTTGGCTAACACTTCAACTTTGGCCTATGCAATTGAAACAGCCCAAGCTGCACAGGTTGAGTGGGCAGCAACAAATCCTCAACGACGCGCTCGTGTTATGTTCAAGTTTAAAGAGTTGGTTGAAGCAAACCGCGATCGCTTAGCGGCACTATTATCAAGCGAGCACGGTAAAGTGTTGGTTGATGCGCAAGGTGATATTCAGCGTGGCCTTGAAGTTATCGAGTTTGCCTGTGGTATCCCTCATGCGCAAAAAGGTGAGTATACCGAAGGCGCAGGCCCAGGAATCGATGTGTACTCCATGCGCCAAGCACTTGGTGTAGTGGCAGGTATTACGCCATTTAACTTCCCAGCCATGATCCCAATGTGGATGTTCGGTGTGGCAATTGCCTGCGGTAACGCGTTCATTTTAAAGCCATCAGAGCGCGATCCGTCAGTACCTGTTGAACTGGCAAAGCTTATGATTGAAGCAGGCCTTCCTGCAGGTGTACTTAACGTTGTACACGGTAACAAAGAAGTGGTTGATGGTATTTTAGATCATCAAACTATTAAGGCGGTGAGCTTTGTAGGCTCTTCTGATATCGCTAATTACGTGTACGAGCGTGGCGCTCGTGCAGGTAAGCGCGTTCAAGCTATGGGCGGCGCGAAAAACCATGGCATTGTAATGCCTGATGCAGATCTAGATCAGGTGGTAACCGACTTAGTTGGCGCTGCATACGGCAGTGCTGGTGAACGCTGTATGGCGCTACCGGTTGTCGTTCCAGTGGGCGATGAAACCGCTGAGAAACTGAAAGCCAAGCTTATTCCGGCTATTAAAGACATTATGGTAAGTCATAGTGAAGATCCTAACGCTCATTATGGCCCTGTGGTTACTGCTGCTCACAAAGAGCGCGTTGAAGGCTATATCGACCTTTGCATAGAAGAAGGTGCTGAGCTTGTTTACGACGGCAGAACCAGTCAGATCCCAGACGACAGTCAAGGCTACTTCATCGGCCCAACGTTCTTCGACCACGTGACCAAAGACATGCGCTCATACCAAGAGGAGATTTTTGGTCCAGTGCTTCAAATGGTGCGCGCGAAAGATTTCAACGAAGCGGTTAACTTAGCAAGTGATCATCAATACGGTAACGGTGTTGCTATGTACACCCGTAACGGCCATGCGGCGCGCGAATTTGCGCAACGTGTAAACGTGGGCATGGTAGGGATTAATGTACCTATTCCAGTGCCAGTTGCTTACCACACTTTTGGGGGCTGGAAGCGCTCTGCATTTGGTGATACCAACCAGCACGGTATGGAAGGGGTGAAATTCTGGACCAAGGTTAAGACCATTACGCAGCGCTGGCCTGATGGCTCAGATACGAACGACAACGCCTTTGTTATTCCAACCATGGGCTAAGTGAGGAGACTATTATGACCACAGTTGCATTTATTGGCCTAGGTAATATGGGCTCAGGGATGGCAGATAACCTAGTTAAGAACGATTACAACGTATTGGCTTTTGACTTAAGCGAAGCGGCACTGGCCAAAGCCAAAAAAGCAGGCTGCACTATTGCGCAAAGTACCGAGCAAGCTGCTGCTGAGGCCGACATCGTTATTACTATGTTACCAGCAGGCAAGCACGTAAAAGATATCTATTCAAATCAGATCTTAGCTTCTGTCCGCGAAGGCACCTTGCTTATTGATTGCTCCACCATCGACGTAGAAACGGCGAAGAGTGTGTCGGAACTGGCAGAGAAAAAAGGCCTTAAAATGCTGGATGCGCCGGTTTCTGGTGGTGTTGCAGCGGCTGCGGGCGGCACACTCACGTTTATGGTGGGTGGCGACGCTGATGCATTTGACAAAGCCCATGGTGTACTTAGCGCAATGGGCAAAAAAATCGTTCATGCGGGCGGCCATGGTGCGGGACAAGCAGCAAAGATTTGTAACAACATGTTACTTGGCGCGACCATGATTGCGACGTGTGAAAGCTTCGAGCTGGCACAAAAACTAGGCTTAGATGCGCAAGTGTTCTTCGATATCGCGTCAAATGCCTCGGGACAGACATGGTCAATGACCACCTACTGCCCTGTAAAAGGTGTGGGGCCACAAAGCCCTGCTGATAACGATTTTGCTGGCGGTTTCGCTTCTGCGCTTATGCTCAAAGATTTGGGGCTGGCCATGCAGGGCGCGAAGGGCGTCAACGCGCAAGTACCTATGGGTGAGCTTGCTGCAAAGTGGTTTGAAATGCATTGCGAAGAAGGCAATGCAGGGATGGATTTTTCTTCAATAATCAACCGATTAGCGTAAGAGAAAACCAACAGTTCTCCGACGGCTACTTTCCCTCAGAAGAGGTGGCCTTCTTACTGAGCGAGTAAAGGATTTTACTCGCTCTTTTTTTTAAACAAACTGCGTCTACGCTTTTTCTCTCCGATTTTCTTTTCTAAGCCATCCGCGGTTTAATCATTTCCCCTAGGCTGCGTCAACATGTCATCATACGCATCCATTTCCCAAGGCAGTTCGCCTGGGCTGGTATCGAGGAAGTGCAGATAACTTTCGAACTGATCTAAGATGTCCTTAGTAATACTCTCTTTGTCATATCCGTAAATATCGTAAGCTTGCCCTCCGCGGCGAAGGAACACTTCAGCGCGAAAATATTTTTCCGACTCGTCTTCTTCTGAACGCAGCTCTGCGTAGCTAAACCCTGGCACTAAATATTCAGTCATACGAATATCGTAGATAAAGTCCATATGATCGTGACGCTCAACAGTGAAGATGGCCCTTCCCGTTTCCTCATCAAGCTTAACGAACGCCTTCCACTCTCGCGCTTTCAAAGCAGCTTGTACGTCTTTCATCGCTGCAATCACAGTTTTATCAATAAACTCATGCACCTCATTTCGGCTGGGGTAATCGACCATTGCTGCGAGTCGGCCTTTTAGGCTAGTCGAGCGGCTGTGATTTCTATTAAGCGTATTCGCCTTCAAACTGTTATTTCGGTAGCCTTCAATAACAAGCGCACGCCATAGACCTGCTGCAGACGCTAGCATAATGAAGGCGAATGGTAACGCGCTCGCAATGGTCATCGTTTGTAGGGCATTCAGTCCACCAGCCAATAGCAACACTGCTGCAACGGTTCCTTCCAGACACGCCCAAAATATACGCTGCCAAACCGGGCTTTCTTCTTTACCACCAGAAGCAAGAGAATCGATAACCAGCGACCCAGAATCTGATGACGTCACAAAGAACGTAATGATCAATAACACGGTCAAGCCTGACATGATTGACGCGCCAGGTAGCAAGTCATAGAGCTTAAATAAGGCAACCGCTTCGTTTTCCTGCACATCGCTAATGAGTGTAATAACACCTTGGTTCATAATGGCATTTAGCGCGGTGTCGCCAAACACGGAAAACCAAAGGAAGGTGAACATGGTAGGCACAAGCATTACACCAAAAACAAACTGCCTAATGGTTCTGCCTCGACTTATTTTGGCGATAAACATGCCTACAAACGGCGCCCAAGCGATGGTCCAGCCAAAAATAAACAGCGTCCAGTTCCCAATCCAATCGCTGCGACTGTAGGCCTGAAGATTAAAGGTACGTTCAATGATGCCGTTGATATAACTCCCTGTGTTCTGTAAAAAGGTTTCTAAAATATGAACCGTTTCTCCGAAGATAAAAACGGTACTCATAAGCGATACAGCCAGAACCATATTAAGAATTGATAGCCTTTTAATGCCCTTATCCATGCCCGCGACAACCGATATTGTTGCGGCAATGGTTACGATAGCAATGGTGCCTACCTGCACCATGATATCAATGGGGATATCGCCGGAAAGATAATTTAGCCCCGCATTGATCTGTGTAACGGATAGCCCAAGGGTAGTGGCGATACCAAAAAGAGTACCTAGAATGGCGAATACATCTACTGCATGACCTATTGGGCCATAAATTTTATCCCCTATCAGCGGATACAAAGCTGAACGTATAGATAACGGCAAGCCATGTCGAAAAGCAAAATAGGCAAGAACCAAACCGACTAGCCCGTAGATCGCCCAGATGTGAAAGCCCCAATGAAAAAATGCGATTTGCATGGCTTGTTTCGCCGCATCAACAGTTTCAGCTGCTCCTGCAGGCGGTGAAGAATAGTGTAGAACAGGCTCTGCTACGCCAAAGTAGAGCAGCGCTACGCCGTAGCCTGCTGAGAACAACATAGAAAACCATTCAGGAAAGCTATATTGAGGCTCTGCATGATCGGGCCCCAACTTTATGTTTCCCCAGCTAGATGATGCTACCGATACAATGAATACCAAAAAAATAGCGACCGACAACATGTAAAACCAACCAAAGGTTTCTGTAATCCATGCCAATGTACTGTCGAAGGCGTCGCCGGCAAGTTCGGGGTTGCTGATGGTTCCGATCACCAGAAGCAAAATAATGACGACGGCGGGGAGAAATACAGGAAGAAGAATGGTGGAGTTGTTTACTTGGCCTTTCATAGCAAATCCCTTTTCACTGACAGGTAAGTTGAAACCCTGCGAAAACTTAAAAGCTGCTTTTTTCTACTAGTGAGGATTTGCTTTGGTTCAGATAATTACCCAGATATATTCTTTTCTTGGCGCTACAGACCGTGATTTCAATTAAATAAGGCGCTCTAAGCGGCAAGAACCTGCTCTGAAAAAAGAGATTAACGGGCGTGATTGCCTCTGGCTTATCAAAAATAATCAGACATAGATAGATAGCGCTGCCTGATATGTTCAATTAACAGCTTAATTTTTCGAGATGGCTGGCGGCTGTAAGGATAAACGGCATAAACGCCTAACACCTTACCTACCCGCTCTGGAAACAAATCGACCAGTGTTCCATTACATAAATCTTCGAATACCAAACATTTAGGTACGTAGGCAATACCTCTACCAGCAAGGGCTGCTTTGCGAAGCGCCCCTGCATTGTCACTTGAAAATGCGCCATCTACGGTGATGGTGTAACTGCCTTGAGACGACGTAAACTCCCACTCCCTTGCGCCGGATGTGTGGTAGGAATACAACAAACAGTTGTGAAAGCTCAAATCCTCTGGTGCTTTAGGCCTGCCCTTTCGTCTAATGTAATCCGGCGATGTGCAAACCACCCAATGGGAATCTAAAAAGTGCCGCGCAATCAGACTTGAGTCTTCCAAATATCCCGTTCGAATAACAAGATCAAACCCTTCCTCGACTAGATTTACAAATCGATTATCTAGAGACATATCAACGCTTAGCCCTGGATGAAGGGTACAAAACTCAGCTACCGCATCGGCTAACAGTAAATCGCCCGAAATCGTTGGAACCGACATTTTAATGTGTCCGGATATTTGTTCACTGTATCCAGAAATTGTGTCGATAGCTTCCTGCGTGGACGCCTTTACATTCATGGCGCCTTGCTTCAAAGCTTGACCCGCTTCGGTAAGCGTGAGTTTGCGAGTAGTGCGATACAAAAGCTGCGTTCCCAGCTCTTTTTCAAGCTTTGCTATTCGCTTACTGACTACCGAGTTGGTAATGTTGTTCGCCTCTGCCACTTTGCTAAAACTGCCCATCTCCGCAATTTGTGCAAAGAGAATTAAATCGTCTGCTCTCACGTTATTACTTCACTTTTGGAAAAGATAAATTTCATTGTTGCCGTATATCCCTAAGGCGAGAAACGTTATATTTTTATCAAGTTAATTACAATCGATTAAAGACATGATTATTTCATCGCCGACTGATTATAGACGCGCTGCGCAAAAAATATTACCGCCGTTCCTATTTCACTACATTGATGGTGGTGCCTATCGAGAGCATACACTTAAACGCAATGAAACTGACTTGGCTGACATTGCATTAAAGCAGCAAGTGCTGAGAAATATGTCGTCGCTTGACCTTTCTACAACGGTCTTTGGTGAACAATTGGCTTTACCTATTGCCCTTGCTCCAGTGGGATTAACCGGAATGTATGCGCGACGTGGCGAAGTGCAAGCCGCTAAAGCGGCTGCAAACAAAGGCATCCCGTTTACCATGTCGACGGTGTCAGTATGTCCTATTGAAGAAGTCGCACCAGCCATTGAACGTCCAATGTGGTTTCAGCTCTATGTGCTTCGCGATCGCGGCTTTATGAAGAATGTTCTGGAGCGCGCCAAAGCAGCGGGTGTAACAACGTTGGTCTTTACCGTAGATATGCCTGTACCAGGGGCTCGCTATCGCGATAAACACTCAGGTATGAGTGGGCCATTTGCTGCAAGCCGTCGCGTACTGCAAGCGATGACTCATCCTCGTTGGGCATTTGATGTAGGCGTATTCGGTAAGCCTCATGATCTTGGCAATATTTCTACTTATCGTGGCGAACCGACCCAGTTGGAAGACTATATTGGCTGGTTAGGCGCTAATTTCGATCCGTCTATCAGTTGGAAAGACTTAGAATGGATCAGAGAGTTTTGGGACGGCCCAATGATTATCAAAGGCATTTTAACTGAACAAGATGCCAAAGATGCGCTGAGTTTTGGCGCAGAAGGTATTGTAGTATCCAATCACGGCGGTCGTCAGCTAGATGGCGTGCTGTCTACCGCTAAAGCCCTTCCAGCGATTGCTAGCGCGGTGAAAGGCGATCTAAGTATTTTCGTAGACTCAGGTATTCGTAACGGCTTGGACGTGGTGAGAATGCTGGCACTAGGTGCCGATTGTACTTTACTAGGGCGCTCTTTTATTTATGCACTTGCTGCTGAAGGCCAACAAGGGGTAGAGAACTTACTCGATCTGTACAAACAGGAAATGCATGTCGCGATGACACTATGCGGTGCAAAATCAGTCAGTGAACTTAACCTCGACTCTCTCGCTTTTTAGTATCGCTGGCACCAAGGCCACTAAAAAGACCCCCAGTAATTGGATAGTCCAACTATTGGGGGTCACTTCATTTTTTATGGCTCTTTTATCAATGCACAAGTGGCTGGAAGCGTAATTTGCGCTTAATGATGCCCACCACAACAACTTCCATCATGCTCAGCCCAATTTTTAAGTTTGGTGGTTTTGCCTATTCCCGGGTTAAAACTATTGGTTGGGTCTAATTCTCGGTAAAAGTTTTTCAGCGCATCTTTTGCAAAGTACTCGTGTCCCACATTGTGCTCTGCTGGATATTCAGCGCTTCTCGCATCAAAAGTTTCCAGAATTTTACCCTTTAACAATTTGGCATCCGCCCCTTTTTTCAACACGTAATTCTGGTGCATTACGTGGCAGAATAAATGGCCGTAATACAGTTTTGTGTCTATCTGGTCGTCTATTTCTTTAGGCAGCACTTCAAACCAGTCGGGATCGTTGCGGCGAAGTGCAACATCGATGGTCATCATAGCGCCCACGTCTTTGCTGTGCATCACGTGGTAACGACCTATCGCGCCACCAGCAACAAAGCGATGCAAAATAGCCTTATCAGCTTCTTCTTCTGTACACTCAAAATAACTACCTTCATTGGTTTTAAAGAAAGCATCAAGGTAGGCTTTGGCCTCATCTACCCCGTCGTTGCTCATCTCCAATATCCAATGATGCTGATACTTGTCTCTGTACTCTTCCATTCGCTTAGGCAAGTGGTTAGGAAAAACGTAGCTCATATACTGCATAACGCGATCTGACATTTTGTTGGGTAAGAAGCCCAGCTTGTCAGTAAATGCGTCAAATTTGCGCTTAAATGCAAACAGCTTAGGAATAAATTTGGCGCCAAGCTTGCTGATAACGATAAACATATCTTTACCGTATTTCTTTGATACGTCGTAGCAGTCACGGTGAAGGTACTCACCCGAGTCAGGCAAGTTCTTGAAAGTAGAAAGTATGTCGCGACGCACTTTGGTAAACACAGCGGCGTCGTTAGACCCCACATAAAATACCTGTTTTTTCTCAGGAATAGGAAAGGTGTCTAGCCTCACTGCGAACACGGCAAGCTTACCCGCACAGCCTGAAGCTTCATGAAGTCTTCTGCCGTCATTGTTGAAGCGCGAAGGTGTGTCTGAATCAATGTCTCGAACTCGTTCATCATACTCGTTGTCTGATGCACGAGCGTCAGGGTGCTGAACATCAACTTCTTTGTAACGTTTGTTCTCAAGATTATTCAGAATTTCTTCTGGCTCACTACCTAGGTTAATCCCCAGATTGTTTACCAAAGATAGATTGCCATTGACGTCAATTTGGGCAAAAAGCGCTAGTTCAGTATAGGCAGGGCCTCGCTTGACCAAAGCGCCACCTGAATTGTTGCATATCCCCCCCACGATCGATGCGCCAATACATGAAGAACCTATCACAGAGTGAGGTTCGCGACCATAAGGCGCAAGCGTCTCTTCCAATCCAAACAAGGTGCTCCCAGCCAAGCCAACGACCTGCTTTCCGTTGTCAACTAACTGAATATCATCAATACGCATAGTACTGATAATAACGAGAGGCCTGTCGTAATCTTTACCATCTGGCGTAGAGCCGCCTGTTAACCCTGTATTGGCCGCCTGCATTATAACCGCAACATCGGCTCCAACACACAGCTTTAGCACTCGCCAAATTTCGACAAGCGTTCCTGGGCGCACTACCGCAAGCGCTTCGCCCACACCAAAACGAAACCCTTTAGTGTAAGGCTGCTTCTTCGCTTTATCAGTTAACAAATAGGCCTGCCCTACTACATCGCGCATTGATGCAATCAAAGACTGAGTGTCAACGTTTACGGTCATGGTTCTCTCTATGTGTTGAAATAATGGAAGGAATGACTTGGTGTTGAACTATACACTAACACCATTATTAACAAAGGGGGCAAGCCGCTTTTATCGAGATAATTTACTTATATTTAATTCATTGAACACTTAGAGGCTTTAGCATTTAAGCAAGAATTACAGGCGTTTTTCACTGTTACATTTTGTTACGCTTTGGCGGAGCAAGTTAGACCAGAGGAGTATTGTAAAGCCAATGTATAGTTCGTAAAGTTGATAGACTCGAAAAGGAGCTTTCATGTCACATCAAGCGTTCGTTTTAACAAGAAAAAGTTTTTCAGAAAATACTAGACAGGATGGGGCTCACGAACGATTCCTAAGTATTTTGCCGTCATGTGGATTTGTCGTCTCAACCGGTGCGATTCATCCACCTCGAAGCGTGCTTAATAACACCTATACCTTCTTTATCGATGCGCAGTATTGTGACTCTGCCGCTATGCTCAACTTGCCTGTAGTCAACGATAACCCAGAGTTGAACAAAGTCATTTTCAACGTGCCAGAGTCTGATGTCGATTTTCATTATGCGGCACTACAACATGGTATTAACGGTATTTTCCATATTGAAGATAGCTTAGAACTTCTGGTTCGCGGTGTTCAACAAGTTCAGGCGGGCAACAAATGGTTCAGTCGCGAGATTATGAGTCGCTATATTGATGCCAACCTAGTGTCTAAAGCAAAACCTGTTGCTGCACTTCAATCGTCACATACTGTGCTGACCAAGAGGGAATTATCCATCACACGCAAAATTGCAGATGGTGCCCAAAATCAGGAGATTGCAGACTGCTTACACATCAGCGTAAATACGGTGAAAACTCACGTTTACAGCATATTTAGAAAGACGGACTGCCGAAATCGCGTTGAGCTTATAAAGTGGTTCGATCATCAGTTTAGCCAACCACAACGAGTAAGTATCTAAACTGATAATCCATTGAATCTAATTGCGTATGGCGTCTACGCTTTCGCGCGCCATACGCCTTTCTCCATTCCTTGTAGCACCAACTCCGTCACCGCTTTTTCTATGCTTTGTTTAACGCACTCGAACATGGGTTCATTAGTCGTGTAGCCCGTTTCTGCTTCAAGCAAGCGCTTAAGCGAAACATACCTAAACAGGCCTGCTCTCACCTCCTGGCTTAGTACTTTCTTAGATGTTGAAACCGACACCAGTACTTGGCCTGTTCTCACATCAACTGCACGCATGTAAATGGAAATTTGATCTTCCCTAAACAGCTCACTCGCTCCAATGCCAAAGTACTCTACACCAGCGCCGCCGGTACGAATGTTGGTATCGTAGCTAATTATCCCACCTTCTATAATAATTCTAGCTGTAGTGAGTGGCGGTAAATCGCCTCCGCTGCTTTCGTCGGCTCTAATTATTTTGCGTTCGGTAAGAATGTTCTGCAGCCCTTCACGCTCAACAGGTAAAAACCACGATGTCTCGCTTAAAGTCTGAACAAGAATAGAGGTTGCGCCTTGAGTCACCGCAGTAGAAAACGAACTTGCCCCAGTGCTAGGTTTATATTGCCCGGTCTGGTCTCTAAACGCATATACAGAAACCGGAATTTGTCCCATAGGCGCTGGCAAGCTTTTTACTTCAGCCAATGTGGCACTGTCTTTAATTACATCAGCGGCCGTTGTATCAGGCGGCAGCGTATTAGTGATGGACTGGCATCCTGCAAGCGCCATGGCCACTATTAAAAAAACGGTACTTCTCATGTGTTTCCCTACCCAAACCGTGGAATTTCAACGACAGTAACCTCACCTGTCAGTAAGTTAGTAATGTTCACAACAATGCTGTCAGGATTACTCGTTATTAGTTCTACCTGAAAGTCACCACTAACAAAAATACTATCCTGATTGAATATGCTGTCTATCGGGTTTCCATCTTCATCATATTCTTGCTCGCCAAATGCGATGTCTGTGATTTCGCGGACTATACGATTGATATAGGCGCGTTCGAGTGATTCTTGAAGGCGTTCGTCATAGGAGCGCTCGCTATAAGGCGCTGTATGAGCGTTTTGTGAATTCGCCTTACTTAATAAAAATGATCCGTTAAGTGGATTACCACCGAATGACGGGTTGATCGGTTCATACACCAACTCTGTTGCTTTCACACTAGCTGAAGTCCACGAGCCAGTCGCGATTAAGGCTGCTATCAGTATCCCTTTTTTCATTACCATTCGTCCCCTGCTAAATCTGGGCTTCTACTGTCTATACTCGCGTTTGCCACCGCGTCTAAAACTAACATGATGGCTTGCTGTACTTTTTCATCTAACGGTACTTGTCTGCGCCCCATGTACGTTTGATAAACCACTCTATTGTCGTAAATCACCGAAAGAAGAGTACCCGCTTGTGGCACAATAATTTCTTTAACAACAAGGTTCTTACCCGAACTGTCTGGGACTTCTCGCCAGTATTGGCTAATGCGAGAGGCAAATTCGTGGCCTTGGCGGCTAATACTGTTATCGAGCAACAGTCCGCCTAGCCGAATTTCTTCTGCGTGAATCGGAGAAAAGAACACACTAAAAAGCAGTGTGATAAGAGAGAAACAATACAAGTACTTCATTTTACTGAATATAGCCGGGCAAATGCCCGGCTACTCACTTTTACATCTGTAGGTTTACATCTGAACAACGGTAGCTACGTTGTAGTCACCAACCTGCGTAACACTTACTGTGCCGCCGTTGCCAGTGATACTACCTGTAACTAAATTATCGTTACCCATTTGCGTGACTTCAAATGTATTCATATCACCAGAAATAACGAACTGACCACCCGCGTCGTCCGTTACCCAGTTTCCTACGCCTTCTTGCATAACACTAACAATATTGTCGTCACCGTTAACCAGTAGGTCTAGTAAGTTAAGCTCGCCTGTTTGCGAAACCATAATTTCGTTGTAGCTTGATGTAACGTCGCTTGCCAACTCAACTGATGCTGTATTTTCAACACCTTCTTGAGACATTTCGATGATGTTGCCATCAGCGTAGTAAGTTGCATCACCAATACCAGCTTGCGCTAACGCCAAGTTGGCATCGCCATCTTGCTCAATTTCGACGGTGTTAAACAGGCCATCGAAATTAACTGTGCTGATTTCGTTGGCATCACCTACTTGAGTTAAATCAAATTCGTTCAATAAGCCAATTACGCCAGCATAAGCCGTGTTGCCTTCGCCCACTTGGTTAATTTCGAACGTATTCGCTTGTCCGCCGATAGTTTCTACGGTAGCTAAGTTAACATCACCGATTTGATCGATATTAACTTCATTGCCAGAGCCTTCAAATACTCCTGTGGTAATCTCGTTGCCATCGCCATCTTGTTCAAACCCTAGCACATTACCGTCGCCAACCATACTCCAACCCACAGCGTTCCGGTCGCCATCTTGGTCAATTTCAACTTCGTTTTCTGAGCCGATAACGGTTAAATCAGACACGTTGTAATAGCCGTCTTGAATAACATCGATAACGTTAGCATCACCGCTTAGCTCGCGAACATACGATTCATGCCAGTCACCACTTTGATCAACAAATACCGTATTGTCGTTACCCGCAATGGCATTATTGGCCCAGTTACCACCATCGCCCTGATACACTGACAACATGTTTCCATTGCCCGAAATGCTGTTTATTGAGCGATTAAAAATAAAACCGAAAGGGCCGCCATCACCTAATTGAACAAGTGAAACCGTGTTATCGTCACCTTCGACAACCACATCGGCTGTACTATTTAAACTATCTTGCTCAGATTCTAAGAAGTTGCCGCTACCTGTAACACTTGCAAAGAAGGTGTTACCTGACTGCATTTGTGAAGCAAGTACTTCGTTTGCGTCACCCGTTACTTCTACAAAGATTGCATTTAAGTCACCTTCCTGACTTAAAATAGATTCATTACCTACCTCATTTCCCTCTGGTGCCGTTTGGATTAGCGTAATTTCATTGCCTTCAGCTGCAGCAATAAAATCTGCGGAAGCACTGAAATCAACTGTCTTACTCGCTGGAACTTCCTGAGCTGATGCCCACCCTGTCGCTGCTACTAAAAGCAATGCACTCGCTATTTTTGTTTTTTTCATTTTCACATTTGTCTCCCTATGGTAATTACATCATTCTTGATATTGTGTGATGTTAATCACCATTTCATTCCCTATCTGGTAAACAGTAAAAGACTGTTCACCCAATTGATTAACATTGGCTACATTGTCGAACCCATCTTGTATAATCTCGAAATAGTTATTGTTGTTTTGCTGCAATAAATTAACGACGTTCCCCTCACCCAACTGAGTGATAAGAGCTTCGTTATTACTGCCGTTTTGAACAACATTCGATAGGTTGGCGCCGTTGCCGCTTTGGATAATGTTAGTTATGTTATTTAACCCAAACTGACTAACAGCGATGAAGACCGTTTCATCGTCTATCGTTATAGCTTGAGCATTCAGACTCATTGAAAGAGAAGATTCCACCATGTCTGAGCTTGTTGATAAGTCGGACTGTTGCGCATAAACAGGAAGATTTACGGCTAGAAGACTGCACCCCGTAATGGCTGCCAACGCAACGGCTCTGCATGCCTTAGCGTTATTAGCAAACTGGCTCCTTTTAACCTTTAGCTTCTTGTCCATGCGAACGACTGTTTCCTTGATTACAACAAAGGTGACCCCTCTATAACACTCTTTAAGACGGCAAGAATCCATCACCAATAAGTTGTATTTATTACAGGTCAAATACAGTTAGCACACGTTAAATCAACAAGTTATTTATAATGATTAATACCATAGTGCTAGATTTGACGAAAACTCACGCACCGAGTAATTATTGGTAAGACCACCTAGTTTTTGTAGGGTCTTTTAACGGGTATTGCTATAGCGCGACTCTGAGACATAAAGACCTTAACTACATGTCAAAAATCATAGTAATTAAGTACCACTTCAGGCTTCTCTTTTCACTTTTTCCTAGTGTTTAAGTAGTATTTTTGAGTAAATTTTACTGTTAGGGGTGGCAGGTTTTTAAATTTGCGTTATAAGTTTTAACCGTTAGTTATATCAGACCGAACGAGAAGGTTCTGTGATTAAAGCATTATTGCTAATTATGGAATCTAATTATGAAAACAAAGCCTTTTAAAACAGGCCTTTCAGCACTTTCATTAGCCCTTCTACCGCTAATGGTATCTAGTCATGCACACGCCGCAAAAGCCGAAATTTTCGACGATAGCGTTATCGTTGTTTACAAAGAAAATGTAAGCAAAGCGGAAAAGATGCGCGCTCGCTCTTCGGTAGGTGCACGAATTAGTGACGCAAATCGTGATGAAGTAGATGATCGCTTCTCTAACCTTTTAAATGGTCGCATTGCCAAACTGGAACTTCGTGGCAAGTCTGTAAAAGACGCCATAGAAATCTTAAAGAAAAATCCTGCGGTTAAAATCGCCGAGCCAAACTTCTTGTACCGCAAAGCCCTGGTACCTAACGATCCTTCTTATGGTGACCTATGGGGTTTGAATAACACCGGTCAAGCCGGCGGTACTGCAGATGTGGATATTGACGCACCAGAAGCATGGGATATTACAACCGGTGATAGCGATGTGGTCATCGGTGTTATCGATACGGGTGTTGACTACAATCATGAAGACCTTGCAGATAACGCATGGGTTAACCCAGGTGAAATTGCTGGAAACGGTATTGATGATGATGGCAACGGTTATATTGACGATGTTTACGGTATCGATGCCTTTAACGGCGATTCTGATCCTATGGACGATGATTCTCACGGTACGCATGTGGCCGGGACAATTGGCGCTGTGGGCGGAAACGGAATTGGCGTAGTCGGTGTAAACCATGACGTGTCAATCGCTGCATGTAAATTCTTAGGTCCTGACGGCGGTTCAACCGCTGGCGCTATTGAATGTATCGATTACTTCACCGACCTTAAAGAGAACCGCGGCATCAATATTAAAGCTACCAACAACAGCTGGGGTGGCGGCGGCTATAGTGAAGCGCTAGAAACCGCTATTGAAGAAGCTGGCCAAGCGGGTATATTGTTTGTTGCTGCGGCAGGTAACTCTGGTTCAAACAACGACAACGTAGATAACTACCCGTCTAACTATGTCACTACAACAAACAGTCTGGTTGCAGTTGCTAGCCACACTCGTACTGACGGAGACAGCGGCTTCTCATACGGTATTGAAACTGTAGACATCGCGGCGCCGGGGACAGCTATCCTATCTACAGTACCAGGTAACGGCTATGCGGCATACTCAGGCACATCAATGGCAACGCCACATGTTACGGGTGCAGCAGCACTTGTGTGGTCGCTAAACCCAGAACTTACGCCATCTGAAATGAAAGAGCTGTTAATGTCTACAGGTGAAACTAGCCTATGGGCTGATGGTCGCACCGTGTCTGGCAACCGCCTAAATGTACTTAACGCACTTGAAGAAGCTGATCCTACTCCAGGTTTTAAACTGGGCATAACACCTGGTTCAGCTGAAATTGAAGCGGGTGAGACCTACGCCTTCACTATTGAAGTTGGTTCAATTGCTGGCTACGAAGAAGAAGTACAGCTATCGCTTGCAGAGCCAAGTGATATCGCGTCTTTAAGCGCAAGCTCGGCAATGCCTGGCGATACAGTAACACTGACCGTAGAGACATCTGAGGACACGCCTTGGGGTCCGTACAGCTTTACGGTTAACGGTGTAAGCGGTGATATTGAGAAATCTAAATCAGCGAACCTTTATGTTTACCCTCAAGGGCTAAACGAATTCCCTTACGCGTATTCTGGTGATGCAGTACCTACGTTACCGAATGAAGAAGATCCTGACGATGTTGGCGTGGACCTAGTGATTAACGTTCCTGACGACTTAACCGTATTCGGTATGCAGGCGTCGGTAAATATCACACACACCTATAGCGGAGATCTCGTACTATCACTGACCTCTCCTCAGGGTACGACCACCGTTCTTCGTCAGAATCAAGGTGGCGCTACAGATGATATCGTTGAGAGCTATAACTCTGATGCCTTTAACGGCGAAGTAGCAACAGGCGATTGGACCTTGAACGTGCTTGATACGTTCAACGGTGACAACGGCACTGTTAACACATGGAGCCTTGTGGTGACCGGTATTGGTGAAGTAGGCCCAACACCGCCTAACTCTGCGTTTACCTATGACGCTTCAGGCTTATCAGTAAGCTTTACTAATAGCAGTAACGACGTTAATGACGACATTGTCAGCTATAGCTGGGACTTTGGCGATGGCTCTACTTCAACGGAAGAGAACCCAACGCATGTTTACGCGAGCACTGGCGCCTATGACGTAACCCTTACGGTTACCGACTCTGAAGGCCAAACTGGCGTATCAACAGAAACCGTATCAGTTTCAGATAGCAACATTGTTGCCGAAATTGACCGCGCTATGCTGTCTCGATTCGGTTCGTTACGCGTAGATTTATCATATAGTGGCTCGATGGCCGATACTGTAATGATTTATCGCAACGGTGAGCTACTTGAAGAAGTAAGCAACACTGGACGTTATCGCGACAGAAGCAGAGGCGTTCAACCTGGTGAGTATACTTATATGGTTTGTGATGAAACCTCTGCATGCTCTGCACCAGTGTCTGTAAACCTTTAATGTAGTTTGCGTATCGCTGACGCGCTCTTCGTGACAGTTGGCGAATGATACGCTGAACAGTTAAGAGTTAAGCAATTGCCGGCCAAGGATAGGCCGGCTTTTTTATTCTGAGAATTAAAGAGAGCACCAATCTAAGCCATCGGCTTATTCACTATAAGCCAAATACAACGTACACTTGATGCATTAAGAAATAATAAGCATTTTTTCATGCACATACTCATTATTGACGATCACGAAATTGTAAGGGATGGCATTAAAACACTCATCGAGCAAGAGTATGGCTGGCATGTTTCTTACGCAGTAAGCTCTCTGGATGCTCTTCCCTCCTTCGCTACGTTAGACGATATTGACGTTGCCATTCTAGATATCTCATTAGCACAGGAAAGTGGTTTCGATACGCTAGTAAAAATCAAGAAAGACGCGCCGTTTATAAAGTGCTTAATGCTGAGCATGTATGATCATGTTGGCTATATCAGTAAAGCGCTTGAGCTCGGCGCCGATGGCTACGTTACAAAGAATGCCGCTACTAAAGAATTGATGGACGCGTTGGAAGCTCTAGAAAAAGACGAGAATTATCTAAGCACAGATATTAGTAAAAAGTTAGCTTTCGGTGATAAACAGCTAACCTCTATCCTTACTGAAAGGGAAAAGGAAATTTTCTTACTGTTAGCAAAAGGATTCCAGCCAAAACAGATTGCCTACTACATAGACACTGCCCCGAAAACAGTGATGGTTCACAGAACTAATATTTACAAGAAGCTCAATGTAACCTCCCAATTTGGTTTACTTAGAATTGCGTTAGAAACTGGGTACCTCGACGTTTCTGACGTTATCTACGACGACACGCTAGTCAAAGCAAATTGATGAATTTAACGCGGTATTTCAACGTTACCTATTTACTAATGGGATTAGGTTATACCGCGCTATTTCACGGCGTGTGGTTGTTCAGCACCCAATTTGAAATTATTTCAGGTACGGTGAGCTGGTATTTGCCTGCTGGAGTTCGCCTGGCGGCGTTTTTACTACTGCCAATTTACAGCTGGCCACTGCTACTCATCGCAGAAAAATCAACCCACTTCATTTTATTTCACCCCGGTGGCATGCTCGACAATACGGCGTTTTTAAGTGGAACCATAGGTTGGTACTTAGTCCATTTAGTGCTGTCACCCGCGGTAATTTGTACATGCGTTTATTTATTCAGACGTCGCTTTAGCGCACCTTATATAGACAATGTTTCCAGCACCCTTGCCACGTTGGCTTTTGGTGTTCTTATAAGTGTTGCTCTTGGGGCGGTATTTTTGGGCAGAAGGGCTATTGAACTGCAAACAGGCATAGAGGTTTTTCTTTCTATTTTGTTTGATTTTTCATTAGGTGACTTTGTAGGAATTGTTGTTCTTTGTCCTTTTCTTTTCGCATTATTTAAACGGCCATCTATCCCTAAGAGTCACTTAGTACTGTACCTTACAACAATCGCTTGGCTGGTTTTGCTGATACTGAGCAGCTATGCCTACTCCCAACAAATTAACATCAGCTATCAGGTTAAGTATCTAGCGGTTTTCCCCGCGCTGTTTTTATCGTATCGCTATGCCATAGTTGGCAGTGCGTTTTCGTGTTTACTCATAGGTATTACTGCGTTCGTGGTGGCAAGCCAAAGCGCACTTCCTCCCATTGAGCATCAGTTTTACATCTTAGCATCATGTACAAGTTGCCTCATTTTAGGTGCGTCAATTAACCAATCTACCTTGTTGAATGTGAAGCTTGCGAAGAAAAACGAGGATCTCGAAGTATCGGTGCAAAGCGCTCAAGCACTGGCCAGTCAATTAGTGGTAGTGCAAGAAGATGAACGAAAGCGCTTATCGCGGGATTTACACGATGACTTTGGTCACCGCATAGTCGATTTGAAACTTCAACTGTCGTTAGATAGCAGAGAAAGCGACAACGATATGATGCTCAATAAGATAGATGCTCTATACCACGCAATGAAGAAAAGCTTAGGGGGATTGCGTCCGTCCGGTATTGATACACTTCCCATTGAAAGCGTGATCCAACGTTCAGAGATTATTACCACGCTCAAGCGCGCAAACATAGATTATTCGTTTAACGTTAGCGGCACGCCAGTACCGTTCGATTCAAACCAGAAAATACACATCTATCGCATTGTGCAGGAAGCGGTGACAAACAGTATAAAATATGCCAATGCGACGTCGCTCAGCATTGATATCAACTATGCGCAACACAGTGCCGTATTTATCGTTACTGACGACGGCGGCGGCATCCCTGAGCATATTGCCCAACTAGCAAACGCTGAACCCACACTCGGTCTGCTGTCGATGAGAGAACGCGCAAAGTTGATAAATGGTGAGTTTGATATTTCCCAGAACAAACCATCAGGCACCCAAGTTTGCCTGACTTTGCCCTACAGTGCTTAAGTTACTCTACTGCGTTTTAGGTGCGTCGCTGCATCCTTTTTATGCTACATTGCTGTTGATTTAACTACTATTTTGATAACCGTATGCAAAAAAATTTCATTACTCGCCGAGCCCGTTTTTTTAGACAGTGCCTGAACATTGCTGTCCTAATTGCCACTTTCACCACGTTAAATGGCTGTGTAAGTACTCAAAATGAAAGTCCTTACACTTACGCTCCGTCTGCATCACCCTATCAAGATGTGGTCAATGCACAGCAGCGAGCTGTGGAACAAAGCAAATTACTTTTGGTTGTACTGGGTGCTCAGTGGTGCCACGACAGTACTGGCTTAGCTGAGCGTTTTGCGACAAAGGAAATGGACCTTATTCTACGCGCTCATTATGAAACCGTATTTGTTGATGTGGGAACACTTGAAGACAGAAGAAATATAACCGAGCGATTTGACTACCCCATTTATTACGCCACGCCAACAGTAATGGTGGTTGAACCTAAAACCAGCGCATTGTTAAACAGAACGTCAATGGATATATGGGGGCACGCTGACAGCATTCCCTTATCGGAGTATATTCAGTATTTCTCTCGCTTTCCTGCAATGACAACTGCGCAAAAAGCCCCGTTTATTAACTGGGAAGCGACAGATGAAGAAGAAGCTTACAATAAAGAGCAAGCACTCAGATTACAAAGCGCTTATGACAAACTCGGTCCGCTACTTGCGCTAGATTTACAAGGTAATACCCCACAAGGGCTTAACGAGCTATGGAAAGAGACCAAAGGGTTTCGCACTGAACTGCAAAAAACGCTGATAAAGCGCGCCGAGCTTACATTAGATTCTGAGAATGGCAACGGAGTCAACACCACGCCAGCATTGCGACACTACAATCCGTTTTCGTGGGAACATAATTAGGGCCTGTTGACCTTTGGTGTACGAATTTTGGTCTAAATGGAAGCCTTTTAATCGCGAAACAGTCCTGCAAGCCTAGCGGGCTAAGTTAAAGGACTGTGACAAAGAGTAAAAGGCTTCCATA